>VMSR01000258.1 GCA_013792075.1 Desulfobacula sp. | reverse complement strand
CCGGACATTGTGATCACAAGTATACGGTTACCGGGAATGAGCGGGATTGATCTTCTCAAATTTATCAAGGAAAAACATCCTGATATTGAGGTGATCATCATCACAGGGCTCAAAGATTTACAACTGGCCATTGATTGCCTAAAAATGGGTGCCGTGGATTTTATAACCAAACCGGTTATCAATGATATTTTAAAAATAGCGTTAACCAGAGCCAGGGATAGAATCGAAAACCGGATCAAATTTTCCATGTACACCCGGAACCTTGAAACCCTGGTTGAAGAAAAGACCCGAAAACTGGTTGAATCTGAAAACCGGTATATTCAACTCTTTGACGAATCTCCTTCCTTTATTATAATTGTGGATAAAAAGTTCAAGATTATTGAAGCCAACAAAATGTTCCGGAAACAATACGGTGATATCATCGGCAAGCATTGCTACCGTGTCTATCAAGGCCTCAAAACACCCCTGTCGGGATGCCCGGTTAAAAAAACATTCAATGACCAGAAATCCCATGTAGCAGAAATGGAAGTGACCCTTGGCAATGGTGAAATCCGGAATTTGCTTTTGCAGACCTCTGCGCTCAAAAACCCGGACGGCCAAATTCTTCATGTAATGGAAATGGCCACCGATGTCACTGTCATTCACCAACTCAAGGACCATCTGGCAGCCCTGGGGCTCCATATCTCATCTATTTCCCATGGAATCAAAGGGCTTTTGTCAGGGTTGGACGGGGGGGATTATATGATCACCCTGGGCCTTGAAACAGGGAACGCGGAACTGATCAAGGACGGATGGGATATCGCCAAAAGGAAAATAAAATTAATCCGCAGAATGGTTTTGGATATTCTCTTCAATTCAAAGGATCGTGCCTTGGACCGCCGGCCTGTAAATGTTTTTGACTTTATCCAGGAGCTTGTCACCACCATGGCACCTAAGATGAAAAAGGCTGGAATTTTTCTGGTTCAGGATACGCCGAAACCAAAAAGTGATGATAAGATCCTGATAGACGAGACTGTTTTTTTTGCTGCACTTCTGGCGATTTTTGAAAACGCCGTGGATGCCTGTGTTGCGGTGAAAGACATCAGGGATAAGCTGGAAATAAAAATCAGTGTGGAGCTGAAAAAAAAAGAAGCCATATTCAGGATCCGGGACAATGGAAAGGGGCTTGCCAGAAAATATCAAAAAGAGGCTTTTTCCCTTTTCTATTCGGACAAGGGCAAAAAGGGCACGGGTCTGGGGCTGTTTATAGCCCAGCGATCCGTGAAACAGCATGGGGGTGTTATTAAAATCAATTCCACACCAGGGCAGTATACCCAATTTACGATCATCATTCCTGTACAATACGCTGAATCATAACCCATTTCATAGGAATAATATGATACCCTGTAATTTTTCTTTTCAACAAAGTATCCTTTCCTGTTAAAGAAAAGATAGGTGATTTTACTTAAAGTCTATACCTTTATATGGTATATCTTTCCTGGGCCGTGTCCGTATGGGCGCGGCCGTCATATTAAACAATGCTTCAAAGCGGTGGAAAGAGATGAAATTCAATATAGCAATTAACGGGTATGGCAGAATCGGACGGTGTGTGGTAAGGGCATTGTATGAATCAAAACATTTTTATGACCGGCTGAACCTGGTCGCCATAAATGAAACAGCCCCCCCTGAGACCCTGTATCATCTGACCCGTTTTGACTCGACCCACGGCAGGTTTCCCCTGGAAATTGAAAAATGCCGTCAGGGACTGTTGATCGGCGAGGATATTATTCATCTTTTCCAGGAACAGAATATTGTTAATTTGCCCTGGAAAGATCTGGATGTGGATGTGGTGCTGGATTGCACCGGTGTGCACAATGACAGGGAATCGGCAGAGCTTCACCTTTTGTCAGGGGCCGGCAAGGTCATTTATTCCCATCCGGCCAAGGATGAAATGGATGCCACCATCGTTTTCGGGGTCAATCACCACACATTAAAGCCCAGCCATGCCATTATATCAAATGCTTCGTGTACCACCAACTGTCTGATCCCGATCCTGGATATTGTGGAACGGCATCTGGGCATAGAAAGCGGTGTCATCACCACCATCCATTCGGCCATGCATGATCAGCCGGTGCTCGACGCCTATAACACGGATTTAAGAAAGACCCGGTCTGCCCTGCAGTCCATTATTCCCGTGAGCACTTCCCTGGAAAAAGGAATTGTACGGATTTTGCCCCTTATGAAAGGAAAGTTTCAAACCCTTGCCATTCGGGTGCCCACCACCAATGTCTCTATCATGGACATCACCTTGTTGGTAAAAGCCGACACCAGCTCTCCTGCCGTGAATGCGTTGTTAACCCGGGCATCTGAAACCGAATTCAAGGGTATTCTAGGCGTGAGTGACGAGCAATTGGTCTCCTGTGATTTTAACCATGATCCCAGGTCTGCCATTATTGATCTGCCCCAGACCCGTGTTTCCGGCAAGCGCCTGATAAAGATCCAGGCCTGGTTTGACAATGAGTGGGGATATTCCAATCGGATGCTGGACACCACCCTTGCGGCGCTGGAAGCCTGACAGAGAGCAACTTGCTTGCCAAGGCCCCAAGGGTGTTCAGGAAGCAAGAGACTTATTTGGTGGTATCAAGGGCCATCAACTTTCGGGCGATGTCCTTTAGGTCTTCGGGAATATTTGAGATATCATCAAAGGGCCGGATGCCGTTCCGGTCGGATTGAACGATTTCATCCAGTTCCGGTAAAAATCCGATAATCTCATAATCGGGCATACTTTTCCGGATCAGATCCCTGTCTGCTTCGGACTTGACCCGGTTGCCCAGGATCACAATGTTTTTAATGCCGATATCCTGGCCCAGTTTTCGGATCTTATCGGCTGCCACCCGGCTTCTTTTCCCCGGGTTCACCACCACCACCAGGGCATCCACAGAACCCGAGGTGGCCCGACCCAAATGTTCGACCCCTGCTTCCATATCCATGACCACCACTTCGTTCCTGGCAAGGACCAAATGGTTCATCAGGGCCTTTAAAATGGTGGCTTCGGGGCAGATACATCCGGACCCGCCATGCTTTACCGTGCCCATGACCAATAGTTTGACCCCGTCCTTTTCAATGGAGAACCGGTCCGGGATATCATCCACCTTGGGATTTAGGGTAAAAAAGCCGCCCATGGTGCCGGGGGTGGCGCCTGTCCGTTCGGCAATCAGATCGGACAATTCCGATACCGGGGTAATGGGTTGGCTTTCGTCAATGCCAAGTCCTGCCGCCAGGTTGGCAACCGGGTCTGCATCAATGGCAATAACACAGGTTTCTTTATTTAAAGCGGCAATGGTCCGGGCAATAAGAGAGGTAATTGTTGTTTTACCAACCCCGCCTTTTCCGCCAAATGCTAGTTTTAAACTCACGGTTTTTAAGCTCCTAAAATAGAGGGTTTCAACCACAGAATCGGGTTTTAATTCAAACGATCAAGGATTTTTCCTTTTTCATCCAATACATAAACCCTGTGATCGTTTTCTGCGGCCGTGGCAAGCAAGTCATCCTCAATTACGGCCTGGGTGTCATAGGCTCCGTTGAAGAGATCTTTCGGCATGAGCGCAAAACAGGCCCTTGCATCTTCTTTGGTCTTAAAGGCCGGCAAAAAACGCTCCTGGGTCTTCTCATCACTGAAACCGACAAATTGCTCGGCCGGTGAACCCGGATCTCTGATGATGATATAATACCAGTTTTCCATTGTTTTCCTAGTGTCCTTTTTCACTGCAGTCCATCCTGTTAAAAAAAAGTTTTCCCTGAAATATAATACCAGATTTCATAAAATAAAGCCGTTCGGGCAAGAAAAAAAAATAAGGCCCCTGACCGTCAGAGCGGGCAGGGGCCTTTAAAAAACAAAAACTTAAGAAATACTAGATTTCAAGCCATGAATCAGAGTAGAGTGTTTCACCCATGATGACTTTATAGGTTTTTGCATAATCCTGCATTTCTTTTGCAAGACCGGCAATATTGGGCTCATTGCCATCCATCATGCCGTAGATCAGGTCCACAATGTCCTGGCGCTGACCTTTTGCAATGGCGGTCAGTTTGGTATCAAGGGGATCGGAAATAACGGCTTTCATGCCATATTTTTCCAGCATAACCATATAGGTACGGTTCAGAATGCCCCGCAGATGTTCCGGAGGTCCGTTGGAGATATTGGACAGTCCGCAGGTGGATTTAACGCCGGGCGCCATATCTTCGAGCATCATCTGGAAATTGAGAAGGCTCATGCACTGCTGCTGCTGGATATTGACAGGGGTCACAATTCCGTCCACCCAGATTTTCTCATTGGGGATGCCGGCTTCGTTGGCGTAGTAAAGCAGTTCAACGGCAAGGGCTGCTCTTTCATTCTCGTCCCTGGGAAGCCCATCGGGTCCCCACATCAGGGCCACAAAATCTGCATCATACTTAACCGTCATGGGCACCATTTTTTCATATCGTTCGGCTCTTGCCATGATGGAATTGACAATATGGGGTTTGTCCGCTGGTTTACAAACCTTCAAACCAGCTTCAATGGCGTCGATATTGGATGAATCCAGCAGAAGGGGCATTCCCGGGACTGCTTCCTGAACCACGTTAACCACCCATGGCATCAGCTCTGTTCCGAATTTTTTAGCTGGTCCCAGGTTGATATCAATATAATCCATACCCAGTTCTTTTTGCCTGAGAACTTCTTTCTGGATGGGTTCAGGATTTCGTTTGGCAGGATCTGCTTCTTTGAATTCTTTTCCAATTATCGTGGAAATTACATTCAGACTTTCACCAAAAAGAATCATACTATTTTCCTTTAAATTTTTTACAATTGTGAATCTTTAAAGGGGGTGGAACAGGTGTTCCACCCCTTTTTATGTTTATTTTGTTTTGAGGAAAGCCGGTATGTGCGCGGCTTCTCTCGGGCCGACCGTAATGGTCCAGCCGGGAAGCTCTTCTTCAATGTCGCCTGCAATGGCAGCCGCATATCCGGGGATAATGAGCTCTTTATGTTTTACCTTGTCCATGATGCCGCTCTTTTTAACAAAGGCGCCCACATCATCGCCGCCAAATTTACCGGCAGCCCAGGCCGTCAGAACGGACAGACCTTCGGAATCCTTGATCAACAGCCATGCCGGAACTTTACTGGCCTCAATTTCACCAGAAACAATAAAATAAGTCAAGGCAAAGTTGGTGGTCACCAGAACAGGAGAGTTCTCATCGGGGTTACCGATTTCAAAAATACCTTCGACAACGGTCATGGGTCTCTGGGGATCGGTGAAGATATTGAGTCTTTCCAGCAACAGCGGGAAGAGAGATTCAGAGGCAAAATCCGACATAACCACAATTCCGCCGTATTTGGCAACCAGCATGCTGGCGATCATGGTTTCCATGTCCAGGTTGGATGCCATTTCACTGGGGAAGGTAATGGACGGGAATCCAAGGGCTTTGTTACCTGCCTTGAGTGCCGCACGGCGCATGGCAACCTGATCTTCAAGGAGCTGTTTGATTTCCCTGGCGCCTGAATCCAATACCAGGTCTTTGAGCCCCATGGCGGTGAGCTTTCCTGTTAACGCAATCAATGCTTCCACTGAATCGGCTTTTACGGCCAAGGGCAGATCCGATTCTTTGGCAAGGGCTCCCATCTCGTCTACATTGGCTGCTGTAGCGGCGTAAAGCAGAGGCCGTTTGAATCCGGCAGCTTCAATACCAGCCTTCATAACGCCCAGATCTTCGGTCATGAGAACCAGGTTGAATTCGGATTCCTTGGCAATTTTACCTGCAACGGCTGCAAAGGCGGCAGCCCCTTTGCCGGCATCTTTTACCACCAGAAGTTCAGGTCTCAGGTTAAGGCCCACCCGTTCGTACTGGAAGGCGATGTAAACTATTAATGTTTTGTCAAGAGCTGCAAGACCAATAT
>VMSR01000063.1 GCA_013792075.1 Desulfobacula sp. | reverse complement strand
CCGGTTGGCACTTCGAAGATAATAGCCGTGTTTATACCAGCTTCCCCCTCTCCTGACACGGGAATCAGAATCCACGGGGTTGTAATTTATCCCGCCTGTGCCCGACTGGTATTGGCCATATTTGTCGGAACACCATTCCCAGACATTGCCGTGCATATCATAAAACCCCCAGGGGTTTGGGGGAAAACTTTTGACCGGCGCAGGGCCGTTGATGTCAATTTTCATGGCAGTTAGAAAAGGGATGCATTCTTTGTCTTTTTTTGGGTTATTGCCATACATGGCCTTGGAACAATCGATGTCATCTCCCCAGCTGTAAGCCGTTTTTGTGCCGGCCCTGCAGGCATATTCCCATTCCATGTCCGTTGGGAGACGGTAGACCCCTGCGTTTTGAGCGTTCAGCCTGTCGATGAATCGGATACAATCATAATAGGAAACCTGTGTGATAGGCATATGATCGGTCCCTTTTCGTTTTTTGAACCATTCTTTTCCCATGAGTGCCCGCCATTGTTTCAGGGTCACTTCCGTGGCTTGCAGATAAAAGGCTGTTTTGATTTTTACGGTCCCATGAATTTCATCTGCATCCCGAAAAGGTTCTGTCTTTGGGCTGCCCATCAGAAAACTGCCTGGCTCAACAAGGATAAAGGTCATCTCCAAATTGTTGGTAATTATTTTTTCTTGTGCCGTGGCGGAAGTGGGAATGCAGATCAATATCAAGAGAAAAACCAAAAATACCCGGGCCGTTCGACTGGGATATCCCGAATTATAATTTGAATTAAAACCTGAATTAAAACCTGAATTAAAAAAGGATGAAAAATTCATGATAATTCCATTATCTTTGAATATGAATCTGGTCAATAATCTTTGTTAAAGAAAAAATGAGTAAATTCATCCAATGACAATTTGTCTTTTTTGTCAAGGAGAAAAAGGAAGGCGCCGGAGCCCTTCCTTCATGTTAAAGCTTCTTTCATCCATTTTTTGATGATATTCCGATCCTTTTCATCCATGGAAGTGATGCTGAACCGGGTCGCGGAGTGGCCTTGTTTTACTTCAGTGGAAATGCTTTTTGCATACATGTCATCAAAACAATGGGCATTAATACAAAAATCAAATTTAAGTTTAATGTCTGTGAACAGGGCAATGGGTAAACGGGTTGCCGCATAAATGCTGCCTTCATCCATTGCAATGGTTTCACCGAGTATGGGAATGGGGCTTATGCGTTTCTCATGGATGGTCCAGCATTGAAAGGGAATCTTAATGGCAAATTGGGTGTCCGGATGGATGGATGCCTTGAGTGTAACGCTGAAATCTGTTGTCTTGATGGCGGAAACAGAATAAAAAACCAATGGCTTTTTTATGCCTTTCATCATAATGTGCTGGGGCGGCATGGCCGTTACCTTGTCCGTGACCAGGTTGTAGGTGGATTGTCCAATGAGCACCTGGCCGCCGATGCTGTTGGATTCTATGCGGGATGCCCTGTTTACGGCATCCCCTACGATGCCGTATTTCATCCTGAGCTCTGAACCGATATTTCCGACAATGACGTTGCCGGTATTAATGCCGATGCCCATTTCAAGGGCCGGGTATCCCGATGCAATCACCTCTTTGTTTAAGATCTCCAGGCAGTTTTGCATTTCAATGGCACATGCAATGGCTCTTTCCGGGTCATTGCCATGGCTTTTTGGGGCGCCGAATACTGCAAGAATAGCATCTCCGATGATTTCATCAATTATGCCGTCGTATTTAAGGATGATTCTGGACATCTTTTCCAGATAGCGGTTGAGCAGTTGGACCATTTCTTCAGGATCCCGGGTCTCTGAAAGACTGGTAAATCCTCTTAGGTCCGACATCAGAATTGTCACCACTTTTCGGGTTCCCCCGAGCTTGTGTCCTCCGGGAGAGGTAAGAATTTCTTCCACCACTGTTTGGGAAAGGTAGCGCCCAAATGTTTCTTTTATAAAGCTGACCAGGTGCAGGCGTTCCTCGGAAACCGTTATGATCTGTTTGAGCATGGCTGCTCTTGAGGTGACAATGGTTCTGATTTCATCCGGGGAATCATCCGGCAGGTCTATTTGGCCTGCTTTGGAGTAATCTTTCTGAATCTCTTTGTTGGCAGCGGCCAGTGATTCAAGTGGGCTAATTATCTTGTCCGTGAGAAATTTTTTCAGGGTGACCATCATAAAAAGAATAATGATTCCCACAAGAAGGATAATTCGGATGGCATACCAGAACAGATCTGTCGGACCTGCATCCTCGGTGAACCACCTGTAGAAAAGGGAATAAACAAGCAGAACCGCCTCTATAAAGAGAATCCGCCAGAATACACCCCTTAACAGAATTTCCCTGACCCCGTTTTTTTTCTTTATCATTTGGTTTGTTTTTTATCCTCAATATGGTCACAAATCCTACAAACGCGGGGTTCTCTGTCCACAGACGCTGTCGGGCTTTGTTATAATTTAAGATTATGTTTTATGATATTTGTTCCTTCCTTACAAGCCTGAAAGAAAGATATCCTAATTCTTTGTGCTGGTGATGACAAAAAAAAGGGGATTCAGAAAAATCAGGTTTTCCCTGATTGATTTTTTTTTCCATACTTTATATATAGTATTCAGCGCTTCATTGATCCCGGAATTCTGACAGCCCTTCTTTTTCTAGAACGTATCCAATCGTTATTGACGTTAAAAAGGTGAATGTTTCGCTTCCGGCCAACAGGAAGAATGATGCCCGGCCGGGCACAACAACCTTCTTTTAAGCAAGACATGAAGGGCCGCACCTATGACCATGGATTCAAAAGATAAAAAACAGAAAAATCGCGCTGTTGTAAGACGTCGTGAAGATTTGCAGGCCCGGTGGCATATGGATCGTTTCAAGGCACTTTTTGTCCTTGGCAAGACAATAACATCTGAGATCTGTCTGAACGATCTTTTTTTATTGATCAATGAAAAAACAAACCAGATCATGAAGACGGAAAGGAGCACGGTTTTTTTATTTGATGAAAAAACAGATGCGCTTTGGTCTTTTGTGGCCACGGGCATGGGGAAAAATGAAATTCGCATGGCTGCGGACAAAGGGATTGCCGGCTGGGTGTTTCAGAATCAGAAAACCGTGTTGAGCAATCACGCATATTCTGATCCGCGATTCAATCAGTCGATTGATGCTGCATCTGGATTTCTGACAAAAAATATTCTTGCCATTCCGTTAATGAACAGGGGGAATGAGTGTATCGGAGTGTTGCAGGTCCTCAACAGTCTTTCAGGAAAATTTTCAAAGGCAGATGAGGCATTTTTAAATGCAATTTCTGACTATGTGGCCATTGCATTGGAAAATGCAAAATTATATCGTGATGTAAAAATATATGCAGAAGATCTGAAAAAAGCCATTATCCTCAACGAATCATTAAAAAAACTCAAAGACCAGTTGACGAAATTTGTTCCCCCAAGTGTTGCCCAGCTGGCCGAGCAGGCACCGGAGAAATTGGACAAGGCCAAGATTCCCATGGAGGTATCGGTCCTGTTTGTCGATGTGGCCGGGTTTTCCCGTATAACAGAAGCATATGACCAGGAGCTGGTCAACCATATGATTGAGAATCATTTTTCATCCTATCTGAGCTGTGTGCAAAAATATGGCGGAGAAGTCAATGAAACATCCGGAGACGGGGTGATGGTGATATTTAAAAGCGATACTGTGGCAAACCATGAAAGGCAAGCGGTAAGAGCAGGGCTTGAAATCGCAAAGGAAAACAAGCGGATGAATCAATTGTTTGATTACCCCTGGGGGGAGGTGACCCTTCATATTGGCATCAGTTCGGGCCAGGGGTATGTGGGGACAACCCGGATGAAAAGTTCTGTGGGGGAACGGTGGACCTATACCGCCTCTGGTCTTGTTACCGTTCTGGCTTCCAGAATCGGTGCCTTGTCTGACAATTCTAAAGTATATGTGAGCCAGGATACCTATGGTCAGGTTGCAAACGATTGTGACGCAGAGTGTATTGGAAGCTGGAAGCTTAAAAATGTTTCAAAGGAGATGCATGTCCATTGGATAAAAAATTGGAGGCATAAAAAAAATATTCATCATAATTTTTTTGCAATTTCTTAAACAAAAGGTTCTAAAAATAGAAAAAATGGGAAGTAAATATAAAAAAAGTTCCCAATTAATAAGAAAAAAAAGTAACAAACCAGCCGGCTGAAGAGAATGACTGAAGCAACAATACCCGGACAAAAGCGGAAGAAGACTGGGTAGAATTGGATTGTCAGAACTTTTGGTCTTCTGGCATGTTTTTTGCGTACTAAATTTGGTATTCCAGATCAGTGGCAGCATTAAATTAAGGATTGTGGCTGGGGTTAAGGCAAATCAGCCCAAAAAGGTTAAGGACAAAAAATGGCAGATAATACAATTTCTCAAAACCCCGTCGGGGTGGTGGGCAATCTTACCGGCCAGGCCCAGGCAGTTTCGGAATCAGGGACCCGGGATCTTTCCATTGGCAGCGATATCTTTCAGGGCGATACCCTGGTTACACACCAGGCCAGCCAAATGGAAATAAATTTTATAGACAACACTTCTTTTTCCCAGGGAGAGAACAGCCAGGCAACCATCAATTCCTATGTTTATACGCCTGGGGATGCTTCTGGTTCAGACCTTTTGCTGGAGATGACCAAGGGGGTTTTCCGGTCGGTAACCGGCGAAATCGCCAAACAAAATCCGGATAATTTTAAACTGCAATCCCCCATGGCCCTGATCGGTATACGGGGAACGGCCACGGTGCACACAGTCGGGGAACTGGCCGAGCAGCATGGGGTTGAGTCCATTGGCGAGGGACATGTCCTGGTTGTTCAGGATTCCCAGGGCAATATCCAGTTTATCAGTGTGTCCGGGAAAATATTTGACATGTTTAAGGACACGCCCATTCAACCGCCCAGAGACATGACCAAATCAGAGTTACTACAATATCATCAGATGGCACCCAGCAGTATGGATGGACAAAATCAGGGAGTTCCTGGAGAAGGCGGAGAAGCGGGTGAGGGCGGTGAAGGTGGTGAAGGTGGTGAAGGTGGTGAAGGTGGTGAAGGTGGTGAAACGCCACCCCAGGAGCCCGAAGCCTATGAATCTCCGGAGGACCAGCTTTTGTCAGGGAAGCTTGCCGTTCTAGGTGTCCTTTCGGTGGCGGGTCCCACGGCTGCCCCGGTTTTTTATGCCGCGAATACCCAGGCCCCAAGGGGGCAGGGAGATTTTGGGTCCAAACCTGTCGCCACAACCACCAACACCCCGGATCCGCAACCAGACCCCCCGGCAGACCCACCGCCAGATCCCCCAGCAGATCCCCCAGCAGACCCACCGGCAGACCCACCGGCAGACCCTCAGCCGCAGCCACCCCAGCCGGCAGACCCACCGGCAGACCCACCGGCAGACCCTCAGCCGCAGCCACCCCAGCCGCCGACCGGCGGCGGAACAGCCCCGCCCAACCAGGCGCCGGTAGCGGTAGAAGATTCTGCCGAAACGCCGGAAGATACGCCGGTGACCATAGATGTACTGGCCAATGATACGGACGGGGATGGGAACACCCTTACCATAGTGGATGCAACCAACGGCAGCATGGGAAGTGTTACGTTCAGCACCCATACCGTCACCTATACCCCTGATGCCGATGTGAATGGTGAGGACACCTTTACCTACACGGTGAGCGACGGCAATGGAGGAGAAAGCACGGTAACGGTCACCGTTATGATTGCACCGGTGGCCGACGAGCTTGCGGCAAATGACGATGCCACATTCACCCGGCCGGGTACCGAGGTGGTCATAGATGTTCTAAGCAATGATTCAGGAGATGAACTGAGTATAGAAAGCGTGACCCAGGGCTATCACGGAAGCGTCATCAATAATGGATCGGATATAACCTATACCCCCAATTCGGATTATACCGGACCAGACAGCTTTACCTATACGGTGAATGACGGAAGTGAAGGGCAGGACACGGCCATGGTCACCATTGATGTGGGTAAATACACCTATCTGGCAAAGGATCTTGGGGGGGACGGGTTTGGAGAAAACAGCCTTGACCCGACCGATGATGAACATTCCGAGGCAATTGATATCTCATCAATCCTTTCTGGGTCTTCTTCCAATGGGCTTAATCTTTTTGGTACGGCTTATACTGCGCTTTATGTGAACACCAATGGCAGTATCTCTTTCGGAAACGGGACAGAGGTTTTTACTCCCAGGGATTTAAGTTTGGTGGAAGAGTGATTGCCGGTCATGATCGCCCCTTTCTGGGCAGATGTGGAAACCTATTCGCCAGGGTCCCCGACCCCCGGGGGCAATTCCACGGGCAGCAATCTTGTGTATTATGACCTTGATGCCACGAACCATAAGTTTACAGCCACCTGGGATGATGTGGGATATTTCAGCAACCATACAGATCGTCTCAATGCATTTCAGCTTCAGTTGGTTGATAGGGGCAATGGCGATTTTGACATTGTTTTTCGGTACGAAGATATCAACTGGGTGACCGGAGACATTCCCGGAATCGCCAGGGCCGGTGTGACAGCCTGGGACGGCATCAACTATCTTGAGATTGACCCCAGCGGCAATGCCGATGACATGATGGGGTTGGGCGGGGAAAGGGGAACCTCCTGTCCGCTTGGGTACTGGGAAATCAATGTCCGTGGCGGCAAGGTGGACGCATCCGTTGCCCATGACGGATATGATGATGTATTGATCGGCGGGGATTCCGACGATGTTTTCCACGGACGTCTGGGCAACGATACCCTGATAGGCAACGATGGGAATGATACTCTTTTTGGTGAAAGCGGAAAGGATAAACTTTGGGGCGGCCAAGGCAACGATTACCTCGCCGGTGGAAGCGGAAACGATGAACTTTTCGGTTCCCTGGGCAGCGACTATCTGGACGGAGGTGACGGCTGGGATGAAGTGTCCTACAAGAATTTCGGTGGGTCACAAGGCATCAGCTTTGACTGGGGATCCGGTTTTGTCGGCTATTCCGGGTCTGATGCCTTTGTTGATACGGTTATAAACATAGAAGGGTTCGAAGGTTCGGAGTATGCAGATACCCTGGTCGGGGATGAGTCGGATAATTTTTTTGAAGCCTCCTATGGGAATGATTCCTATGACGGCGGTGGCAGCGATGGCTGTGACCATGTATCCTATGATGATCTGGATGATCCTTCCTTTATCAATGTGAAGATAGATTTTTCCGGCAGTGACAATATTGTTACTGGCTACGGATACCAGGATTCTCTGGTGGGGATATTGTTTGAGGATACGCTTACCGATATTGATGCGGTTACCGGCTCCATGTATGGTGACACCATCATCGGTGGTACCGGCAATGGTTATTTTTTTGGCGCCGGGGGCAATGATACCATGTCGGGTGGAACTCAGGAGGACACCCTTTATGGCGGGGATGGAGACGATTCCCTCCATGGGGACTGTCAAAATGATGTTCTTCATGGCGATGCCGGCAATGATTCCCTTTATGGAGATTATCAGAATGACACCCTTTATGGTGGGGACGGAGACGATTTTCTCTATGGGGGCAAACAAGATGATGTCCTTTATGGCGGAAACGGAGACGACTTTCTCTCCGGGGGTGAAAATGATGATTTTCTGTTTGGCGGTGCCGGGAGAGATACCCTGGATGGCGGGGCGGGAACGGATATCTTCTGTTTCTCAGATGCGGGATCTGCAGATCTAGTCTCTGAATTCGATGCCAGTGAGGATGTGATAAAATTTTATGAAGGGGATTTGGGTTTCTCGGCCAAGAATGCCAATGGATATCATTTTTTTGGCCATAGTTCCGACGGCTACCCCGATGAGTTGGATCCCACGGCATTTAAGATCATCGGGATCAATGATCTCCAGGCGGACGGCTCATGGTCGGATGCTTCTGTGGCCTCGGCCATTAATGGCGCCATAGATGCGTCACTGGGTGATGGCAGTAATGACGGGACCTATTTTATTCTGAACAATGGCACCACTTACACAGACGGGAATGCCCGGGTCTATTTCTGGGAGGGCGATACCAATGAATCCGGTACAGTGGATGTTACGGGTGATGCCTCCAACGAACTCCATTTGTTGGCAGATCTGACCGGTATTTCCCTGGAAGATATCGTCAATATGACAGATCAAAATTTTCAGATTCATTCAGAGGGTTTCTGATTACCTGATTTAGACGGGACAGGGACAAGAACAGGGCCGGGCGGCAGATCAGCCGAACCGGCCCTGGTGTTGTCTGGCGGCAGCCTCTGTCATCTGCTTCATGATCTGCACCTGGTTTGCCAGCATCTTGTCCAAGCCGTAGCGTTCTTGGATTGTTTTCCGGGCATTTGTTTTGATGTTCTTCATGAAAGACGGATATTCCAGGCAGGCCACAACTTTCTCGGCAATTTTTTCAGGTGCAAAGAACTCTGTCAGAACCCCATTTACCCCGTCCTGGATCACTTCTTTTACCGGCTGGGTGTTTGAGGCCACCACCAGGCATCCGCAGGCCATGGCTTCCAGCAGGGACCAGGACAGGACAAAGGGGACGGTGAGATACACATGCACTGTGGAGGCCTGGAGCACCTCCAGGTATTTCCCATAGGGCAGGGGATCCACAAAATGGACCCGATCCGGATCCAGGTCGATTTTTTCGGTCATTCTTTTTTTATAGGTCTGTCCATCGGGCAGTTTGGGGCCGTAGCAGACCCGGTCCTCCCCCACAATCACAATGTGGGCGCCGGGTCGGTTTTTCAGGATATGGGGAATGGACTCGATGAACTGGGGAAATCCCCGGTAGGGTTCAAACCCCCTGGCCGTATAGGTGACCAGTTCCTTAGCCTGGCTTAAATCCAGGCCTGGCAGTACGAGTTTTTTGTCCGGAACAGGAATGAAAAAATTTGTGTTAATCCCGTCATGGATCACACTGAGTTTTTTGTGAAATTCAGTGGGGAACTGGGCTTTTTGCCAGTGTGTCGGGCAGATGCCGTGGTCGCAGGCTGCCAGGTCAGACAGGATGGACAGGCTTTTGTTTCGTATTTCCATGCGGGTGCCATGGCCCACAGGATTTTTTCTGCCAAAAGCGGCATTGGGACTCCCGGCATCATAGTACCATTCAAAACACCCTAGAAATGGGACCTCCGGAAAGATATCCTTGATATAAAAAGTACTGCCCCATCCCGAGTGGCCGATGATCAAATCCGGAATGAACTGCTGTTTTCTCAGATCGAGCAATACCCTGGCCACGGCGGCAGCTTTTGAGTGAAGGGCGGTAAAACTTTTCAAAGGCGGCGACGGGATGTCTTTGGGGATTTCTTCTTCCTGAAAAATGATTTTTTTTACCCCGGCAATTTCCCATTCTTCCCTGGGATTTGCTGTTATAAACAAAACTTGGTTTTTCGGGTTTTTTCCTAAAAATTCAGCCAGAGACCTGAATTGTGCCGGGAAATTGGGATGGATAAAAACAAAGTGCAAATTATCGCTCCTGTAAAGAAAAACTCAAGGTATTCACAAAGGGGTCTAAAAGATAGTCTAGAATTGTCCGCTCTCCGATGTGGATATAGGCCAAAAGAACCATGCCCGGGTAGAGCCGGTATTTTTGATTCCCTGCCTGGAAATAGCTTTTTTCCGATTCAATTAAAATATTGTAAAATGTTCTTCCCTGGGAGTCGGTAAAGGTATCAGGGCTGATGTTCAGCACCCGTCCTTCCAGTTTTTTGAATTTATTGGCATCCTTGTTGGGCAGTTGAAGGTAAACCGTCTGGTCTTTTGTAATATAGCCGATATCGGAAATGTTCAGGTGGGCTTCAATGAGGAGCCGCTCTTCGGAGGGTACAATGTCAGCAATGGAATCGCCGGGTTTGACAACTCCCCCCCGGGTCACAAGATATAATTTTTTGACCACCCCGTTTATGGGAGAGCGGATAATCGTTCTTTCAAGGCTGTCTTCAAATTTTTTGACCCTGACGGAAAATTCTTTGAGTTCCTGGGTGGATTCTTTGAGTTTTTCCGTTGTTTCTTCTTTAAATTTATTGATGGTCTCTTTGAGTTTTTCCTGGGTTTCTGTTAAGGCGTGCATGGCTTCTTTCAGGGAAGACTCGTCATTGAGTATTTGCCCTTCGGTTTCCTTTTTCCGGCGCAGGATTTCAATATGTTTGATCCGGGTGGTTAAATTGTCATTGAGCAGTTCCTGGCTTAAGGTGAGTTCTTCTTCAAGAAGGGGAAGTCGTTCCCGCTTGTTGTTGAGCTGGGACTGGATAGTTTTGATGCGTTGCTCTGCCTGATAAATAACGGTTTGTAATTTGTTGACCGTGCTTTGGTAACTATTTTTATGGGCTTCAAACAGGGCATTGGCTTCTTTTACCAGCAAAGGAAGATTTTCCAGGATTTCTTTGGGAAAACGAATGTGGTCTTCTTCTCTCAACTGGGCTTCATACCGAAGCACATCAACCCGAAGGGAATCCATCCGCATCTCCAGTTCATCCAGGCTTGCAAAGTTTCGCACCTGTTCCAGTTCCACCAGGGGCTGGTCGGCAATAACTTCGTCTCCCTCCCTTACTTTTATTTCCCGGATGATCCCGCCTTCAAAATGCTGTACGTGTTTGATCTTTCCGCTGGGCACAACTTCCCCTTGGGCCATGCTGACAATATCAAGGGTTCCCTTATACGCCCAGAAAAAAAATGCCACACACATGAATACCAATAACAAAAAGAAAAGGTGGGTGACCCTTGATATCTTTGTTTCTTTATGGTCGGTCATGACAGTTTCTGTCCATTATGGGGCATGATGACTTTATGGGTCAGTTCCGGTATGGGTTTTTTGTCCAGGTTAAGGAGAAGGGATGCGCCTTTTAAGATGTTGGGATCATTTGAAAAAACAATGATGGATTTTCCGGATTTGGCCAGGGTATTCATGACGGCATAAACAGCGGCCACCCCTTTTGCATCCATTGCATCCGTGGGTTCATCCAGCACAACCAGGTTGCCGTTGCCTGCAAGACCCCGGGCCAGGGAAAGGCGTCTTCTGATTCCCGGTGGAAAGTTTTTTTCATTGTTTGTCACAAGGGTGTCCAGCCCATTGGGTGTCTTGTCCAGAAATGATTTTAAATCGGTTTTCCTTAGAATTTCGTTTAGGCTGGCATCATCCAGATCAGGGTTTAGCAAAAGGATGTTGTCCCTGAGGGACCCGTTGATAAAACTGGGTTCCTGGGGCATGTAAATAATCTGCTTTCGCCACCAGGCCGGTGCCATTTGCAGAATATTTACCCCGTCGGCCAGTATCCGTCCCCGTCTGGGTTCCAAAAGATTGGTCACCAGTTTGGCCAGAGTTGTCTTGCCGGTTCCGTTTCCACCAAAAACCGCCATTACATTTCCAGGCGCCAGGCGAAGGGTGAGGGATTCAAACAAAGGACCGCTGGTATTGGGATAGGAAAAGCCCAGATCCTGGAATTCTATCTGTCCCTGGTATGATGTTAAGGCTGATCCTGTGGACGCTTCAAGGGGAATGCGTTTGAGCAATTCAAGGTCTTTGAATGCCTGTTTTGCCCGGGTCAGGGAAAACGCAGTTTGCACCAACCGTGTGGTGTTCTGGTATGCCTTTCCACAAAGGATATTGGCACCGATCAATGCTCCCACGGATAATTCTCCCTGAACCACCAGAACGGCCCCGGCTGCATAGAGGAATACACTGGTCAGGGAGCTGCCGGTCATGGTCATGGTCTGGGATAATTCTTTGTAATCTGTCAGTTTATTCTTCAGTCGGCTGATGGCGGAAAGCTGGGTATCCCATTTTTTAAATAGAAAAGAGGTCCCGACAAAAGCCCTAACCGTTTCCAAGGCATTGACTGCAGAAGAATTTAAATTTCGATGCTCAGATAAGGATTGAAGCAATAATTCAGAATTTTTTTGGGATTTTAAAATGGTCAGCCACCCGAAAAAAAGGGCCAGAAAAATACCCAAAAGCGTAATCCCTGCAAGGACAGGGCTCAACAGGTAGATAACCCCGATAAAGATCAAAGAAAACGGGGCATCCAGAACAGCGGTCATTGTCTGGGCATCATAGCTTTGCTGGATGGTCTGAACCTGATTGAGCGCTTCATGAAGTCTTGGTTTTGATAATTGATCCAAAGGTTCTGCCTTGGCGCGACTGATAATGGAAAGAATATCACGGGAGAGTCGGTCATTGGGCTCCTGGTTTATAGTGGTGGCCATTTTTGTCCGGACAATTCTGAAGCCAAATTGGAGGATAACGGCAATCAACATCCCAATGGTAAGGGTGATCAGGGTGCCGTGAAATCCATAACTGACATACCTGTTTAATATCTGGATGACATACAAAGGCATTGCAAGTGTCAGCAGGGTGGTCAGAAAAGTGGCTGCCAGGATTTCTACCGCCAGGATGGGCCGGTGAAACAATCTTCCGATGAGTTCCTTCATAGCCGGGCGATAAACTTTGTGACACTAATGGTGAAGAGGCTATTGTGCAAGTAAATCAATGTTCATTCGCCCCATGGAAAACAGAAGGTTAAACGCAGCATTCTTTGTATCTTCCCTGGCGGCAATTGCATTTCCCTGGGCATTGATATAATTGACTTCACCATTCAACACATCCAAAAGGGAGCGGGTTCCCATTTTACGCTCTTTTTTGGCCAGTTCCAAAAAGTTTTTCAGGATATCCGCCTGCTGGTCCAGCAGTTCATTTCGCTGGGTCAGGGTCATCAACAATTCCCAGCTGTTTCTCACCTGTTCCGTCACCAGTTTTTTTGCAAACCCCAGATGGGTGGCGGCAGCATTGTTATTTGCCAGGGCAGCCATGATCGCTGCCTTGTCACTGCCGCCGCTGTAAAGATTATAGGAAAATTCAACACCGGCGGAATAATCCCGCCGGTATCCCGCCTGTCCGTCGTTGTCATGGGCATTGACGGCTTCTCCATACAGGCTGAGTGTGGGATAATAACTGGACTTGGAAATTTTGATATCCTTTTGTGTGACATTCACATCATAGGTTGTGATTTTGATTTCCGGATTATGTTCCATGGCAGTGGCAATGGCATTTTCAAGATTATCCGGGATAAAAGCATCTGGGTTTGCAATTTCCCTGAACATCTCAATTTCGTCGGCAGTGGGATAATGGTAAAAAATAGAGTGAAATTTGTTTTTTGCCATTTCAAGTTCTCCCGCGGCTTCCACCCGGATCGCCATGGCGCCTGCCAGTTGCGACTTCGCCTGGAGCACATCGGAACTGAGTCCAGCCCCTTTTTTGACAAGGGCTTTCTCTATGCCGGTGACTTCCTTAATGCGGCCTTCGGAGCGGTTTGCGATTTTCAGCCGTTCCCTGGCCCGGACTATATTGATATAGGCAACAATACCGTCACGGATCATCTGCTGACTGATCGCGTCGAGTCTGGCCTGTGCCTGCTCAAGAAATGTCTGATCCCGGCCTATGGTATGGGTGGTTTTGCCAAAATCGGTTATCAGCTGGGTGCCCCTTAGGGTGACACTGTGCCGGTCCTCTTCGGAATTTTTTACGCCGTATTGTTTTTCTATTTTTTCATATCCGGCATCCCCATATAAATCAAGTCTTGGATAATACAGGCCCTGGCTCTGACGCAACAGCGCCTGTGCACTTTCAACTCTGTGGCGAAAGGTTTTTATTTCCTCATGATTTTCAAGAAGCCCGGTCAACAATTGCCGGATGTCCGGGTTAAATGCAGATGCTTCCGGTGATTTGGTCGTGTCCTGGCCAAAGGCGGTAAGTGAAAAAAGAGAGATAAATAAAATGATTAAGATGCTGCGGCAGATATAAGGATACATTTTATCTCCTTGTACTGATTAAAGATATGATCATTTTTATTGCATTCATGTTCGGATCTGCCTATCATAATCATTAATTGTTTGGATTTGTCAAGCTCAAAAAAAAAGTGTTCAAAAACATTGCCCGGATAACTGACAATTTTTTTGGGGGTCAAAACAAAGTGAAGGCGATTGTGACTACAATTTCATATCTGTTTAAAAAAATGCAGCACATTCAGTGGACCGTGGTGGCGGCTGGTTTTATCATTACCCTGGTCATTGCCGGATTCTATGTTTTCAAACCTTCCTACCTTCAATTGATGGAAAACAAGCTATATGATGTGTTTTTAATCAATACCCATATGAAAAGTTCCCCCAGCACGGTTGCCATTGTCGATATCGACGAATACAGTATCGAACGCTTCGGCCAGTGGCCCTGGCCGCGGTATCGTGTGGCCCTGCTGTTGAAAAAAATTCAATTGGCCGGTGCCCTGGCAGTGGGCAATGATATTTTGTTTGGTGAACCCGACGGCACCTCTCCTGTGGTGATGCAAAAAATGTTAAAGCGGGATCTTCAGATTGATCTGGGGTTTAACGGGCTGCCAAAGGAGCTGATGGACAATGACCAGTTGCTGGCCAATGTCCTGAATACCGGCCCCTTTGTTCTGGGGTATTCTTTTGTTTTCCAGGAAGGGGAGATGCCTGCTCCAGAGGCGGTAAACCTTCCTTTGTTTAAAGCCTCCCAGGTTCGCGGAGCCGGTGCAAAACAGGGGAGGGAATATTTGACAAAGGCTGTACGGGTAATTCCGCCTTTGCCCAAGCTCTTAGAACAAGCCGCCCATGCCGGATTTATGAATACCCTCACAGATAGAGACGGCGTCCTGCGGCGGGTGCCCCTGATGATTTCCTGGGAAGAAAAAATATATCCCCATCTGTCCCTTGCAACCCTTTTGTCAGCCTTGGAGGGTAAGATTGCCGATCCTGTAGTTAAAGTGACCCGGGGGGGGATCGAATCCATTAGAATCGGAAAGACCATTATTCCCCTGGAAGCCAACGGGTCCATGCTCATCAATTACAAAGGGCCCAGCCGCACCTTTTCGTATATTTCGGCAGGGCATGTGCTGGAAGACAAGATTGGCCCGAAAGCCTTTGAAAATAAGGTGGTGTTTTTGGGATCATCTGCCGCAGGCCTCATGGATATAAGGGTCTCTCCTCTGGATGAGGTTTTTCCCGGGGTGGAGGTCAATGCCACCATTGTGGACAATATTTTAAACCAGGAGTTTATCCAAAGACCGGATTGGGTTCCGGGGCTTGAGCTTGTGGCAATCTTTTTATGGGGGCTTGGCGCCACCCTTTTGATCGGTTGGGCCGGTTCCTGGATGACCTTGCCCGTGGCAGCAGCCTTGGGTGTGGGTGCCTGGTATGGGGGAATATGGTCTTTAAAAACCTATCATATTTGGGTCTCTCCCTTTTTTCCCCTATTGGTGCTGGGGGCAAATTTTTCCATTTTGAATCTGTTCAAATTCTGGTTTTCAGAGCAGAAAAAACGGTTTTATCGGTCCGCCTTCAGCAAATATGTGTCCAAGGCGGTTGTGGATCAGATCAGCGATTCGCCTGAAAAGATGAGTCTTGACGGAGAAGAAAAACAAATCACGGTTATGTTTGCCGATATCCGCAGTTTCACCACCCTGTCCGAAGGATTGTCCCCCACCCAGGTGACCATGCTGCTCCATGATTATTTCACCCCGGTAACCCATAGTATTATAAAAAATCACGGCACCCTGGATAAGTTCATCGGAGATGCGGTCATGTGTTTTTGGAATGCGCCCCTTGATGTGAAGGATCACCAGCAGCTGGCGGTGAAAACCGGTTTTGAGATGCTGGCCTCCCTTGTGGAGCTCAACCGGGAGTTTATCGATAAATATGGCGTTGAAATAGATATCGGTATTGGTATCCATTCCGGGAAATGTCGGGTGGGAAACATGGGGTCTGATGATTTGTTCGACTATACCATTATCGGGGATAATGTAAACCTGACATCCCGGCTGGAGGGTCTGACCAAATTTTATGGGGTCAAAATGATTGTCTCGGGTGCCATGAAAGAAACATTATCCGATCCCATGCGGTTCCAGGAGCTTGACCGGGTTCGGGTTAAGGGAAAAACAAAACCGGTTGAAATCTATACAATCTATCAGCCGTCTGCCCAAGAAAACGATGTTCTGGAAACCCAATTGCAGGCATATGAAAGTGGACTTGCTGCTTATAAGGCCAAAGACTTTGATAAAGCCCATGGCATTTTTCAAACCCTTTGTGATCAATATCCCGACACAAGGATCAATGATATTTACCGGGAGCGCTGTGCATTTTTCATGGAAAATCCACCCGGGCCTGATTGGGACGGGGTCTTTACCCATAAAACCAAGTAGCTACAGCCGGCCGGTTTTATCCTGTTTTCATCTCAATGATATTGTTTGCAGCCATGGCTTTCAGGTTTACGCCAACCCTGAGGGCTTTTAACCCCCGAACATCGGGAAGGTCATCCAACTCCAGCATTTCAAGATCATTGTCCAGCTTGCCGGCACCCATCAGAAAATCGATATGCTGTTTGATTTCTTTTCCTTCCGAGGGATTGGAATACACCACAGCAATTCTTCCGGGCTGGGTGAGCCGCTCGCCTGTTCCCTTTATCAGGGCTTTGTCCAGACGGGATTTTATGATTTCCTGGCGGACATCATAGGCCCCGTCCACATCAAAGCGTTTTTCATCAAACCTGAACCGGATGGACAAGGGGGTGTGATTGACCAGAATAAGGTGGCAGGTGTCCAAAGGCACCTTTAACCCGGGTTGAATTTTTTTTGTCTGCCAGGCCAGGCCGCAGGCGAGCATCAATTGCCACAGGGTCATGTCCTGGACATGGAAATTGGCAAGTCTCTGGCGTTCAACCATGGAGGCGCCGATATACATCATATAATCCACGCCATCGGTCTGGCGTTTTTCAAAATAATGGGGAAAATCCTTTTGGATCAGAGCATCCTCCTGTTCCAAAAAACTGGAAAGCGCATGGTTCAGTCGCGATACGCTCTCTTCATAGTCTTTTCTTTTGTTGTAGATCATACCGGCAACGGGATCCAGGGCGGTGTTGTAATGGTCTATCTGCCGGGCAATATCCGGCCCCAGTCCCGCAAGATCTTCAAAGGTAGAAAAAACGTCTTTGTTCAGAAGTGAAAAGACCGAATTTTCGTCACTGGAGTTAACCCCTGAGGCGATTTCCTGTATTTTGGTGCGAATCCTGAATGTATATTCCTGTAAAATCGGCCAGGACCTGAGTTTTGAACCTGTTTCCATGATTCCAAGGGCCAGGCGAAGCTGATCGGTCAGGTCCTGCTGGATTCCCTGGTTCCGGGCCAGAGAGGATCCCCGGATATCGGATTGTCCGAAAAAGGGAACAACATCCTTAAAAATAATGGGTTCCATTCCAGAGGTGGTGGTACCCTGTCGGAGACGTTCCATGTGGCTGATGGCCGCCTGTTCAAACCGCCATTCCACAGAAGGATGAACCGCTGTGCATTTTTCCTTGATAATGGATTGAACATGCTTGTTCATTTCATCCAGTCCCCTTTTCAAGGCCACGGAAAAAATAGGGGTGACCTGTTCCAATAACATGGCATCAATGGGGCCCAGTTCATTGGGGGTGGTGGTAAAGACTTCCAGGATTCCGATGACCTTTCCCTGGTAGGACAAGGGGGACAGCAGCATGGAGCGGATGCCTGCCGATACAGCCTGCTGTTCAACTGGAACCAGATCCTTCTTTTGGGAAAGATCCGGCACTCTGAATACGGTTGAATTTTTAGCCGCCTCCATCCAGACCGATCCTTTTAACGCATCCAGGTGAAGATGGTGGGAATTGGAAAAAAGGCAGTTGATGGTGGAATTGCAGTCATTTTTGATGATCATCACCTGATCCCCCTGGAGTGCACCGAGTCCAACGGCTATTTCCGGACGTTGGAACAACACCTGGAGCCTGGATTCCAAATGTTTGATGCCTTCGGCAGAAAAGATGGCGTGCTGGTCTATCAAATCCCTTTCAAGGGCTGAAATCACTTCGGATTGGGTTATATCCAGGGCCCGCACAATGGTAAAGCCTGTAAATTCAAATTGGTTTAAATCAATGTATCCGGCCAGGATATTCATATCCGTAAGGTTGTTTGTGATCTGTTCCCGGTCTTGTTCAGACAAGTTTTTGGGGCTGCCAAGGGGGGTTATCCTGACAAACTGAAAATCTGCGGTTACCCCGAAATAACGGGCAAGTCCGGTTTTTTCATCGGCAACTATTTTAATGTCCACGCTCTCGGGCTGCCGGCAGTTGAACCCGTATATCCGTTCCAATATGAGAAAATAGATCCTCAGCAGTTTTTTTGAGGTTTCGGTTTCAAGATCCTTTCTCAGGGGGGCCTTAAAAAAATTGTCCCTATCAAGGAAAAGGCGCTGGAATTCAGGGGTCACAAAAAAAGGCTCAAAGGTGCAGGGAGTTAAGGCTCCCATGATCTCTTTGTTAAAGGATGCCGCAGGAAAGACGGGGCTCATGAGGGGTCTGATGATATCATGGTATTGGGATAGGATGCCAACATCCTTTATGGCACCCTGGATTTGGGGAATCTGGCTAATTTTCTCGGTTAATTCCCGAAACATGGACCGCATATGGGAGCAATGGGGCACCAGATTTTTTTCCCAGAAAGCCAGCAACGGATCAAGACTGACAGCCGATTTTATTGAATGGGTTGGGGCAGTGTTTTTCATGGCCTCCCTCCTTATGATGTATCCAATCACAATAAGCAGTTGAAAAATATTGTCAATGTGGTGACCTGTGAACCAGGCAATTTGGGCTTTGATGTCCTGGGTTTTAAGAAGCGTTTGTTTTATGGTGGTGATGGTCTTGCCCGTCTGGCGGCACGTGTTAAAGCTGACCTTTCTTCAGATTCTTATACCCTTCCAGAAAGATCTTTTTTTCATCACATTTGGCTTTGATAATCGTGGCGGCGGCCATGTTCAATTGTTTTTGTCGGTCATCCACCCTTACATTGAACCCGCAATTAAACGGCCCCAGCCGGATGGTATTTTCGATTCCGTCATAGGTGTCATAGATCCGGGTGTAGGGGTGGGCAAAGAGCCACCGAAGCTGGAGAGTGGTGACGGCCTGTTCCGACAGGTTGTCCATAAAGCCTTCCAAATCTTTAAGGTCCTGTTCGATGAGGTTGTTCCAGCCCAGGATCACATTGGCGTTGACTTTGAAACCGCTTTTCATACAGAATTCAAGGGTTTCGATCACCTCATCCATATGGGTTCCCTTGTTTAAATATTGCCACATGCGGTCAGAGGGGAACTCAATGCCAAACCCCAGGGTGGTGGCGGGGATGTCGCCGTTAAGCTGGCGAACCACCTGTTTTAAGGCCCTTGTCTCCGCTTTTGCCGCCCGCATGAAATATCGGTATTCGATGGTGTCGTTGTTGGGGAGAGTGGGAAGGATCTGCAGGATATGGTCCGGGGTGATGGACCCTGTATTGAGCCGGACAATTTTATGACCGGGGAAATCCATGTGTGCAAATTCAAGGTTGATGTGTTTTCTTTTTCGGAAGTGTTCCATGCTGTGCTGGGCAATGGAGCAGAAGGGACATTTTTTCCAATAGCATAAATTTTCCAGGGTATAGGAAAAATAAATCCGGCTGTCCCGGGGAATTGTTTCCGGGATTTCAAGTTTCCAGGTTCCGGAAAATTCCGACACATTAAACAGGCGTTCGATGGACTGGCCCGTGAGGGTCAGGTTAGGGGGCAATGGTGTTTCCACCTTGAAATGGACAGATTGCCAGCCGTCCTGGCCCGTACATCTCTCGGAGGCCACAGGCCCGCCCACCATAAAGTCGATATCCGGATATTGGACAGCCCAGACGTAGGCCTGGTAGAGATGGTTGACGTAACTTGCGCTTACATATACTTTGCCTTTTTGTATGGGCAAAGGCAGATTCCCGTAGCGCTCTTGATCATACCATTTATCACAGTCTTCTTCATGTTCCATCCACAAAAAATCCCCTTTGCTTTTGCACAGGTCAAAGGTATCTGAAAACCCGTTGCAAAGGTCGAACCAGCCGCTCTTTGTCTTGCCGTAAAATTGTATGAATAGGGTATCGTTCATGTTTTGTATCCATTTCTATAGTGGAGGCTAGATGATTCTGTTTTTAGCTTTAACATCGTTCAGGATACACCAATCGATCTCTTTTGTCCCGGGGTTTGTTCTCTTTGATTAAGGGTTTGACAATCCATGCGGGTTGTCATAAAAAGAAGAGATCTGTGTGGGCTTATTTAATCAACGTTTTAACCGGGAGCTATGGCGGAAATAGTATGGAAATCGGTTTTATGATGGATAATTTACGGCAGATTGATCCTGTTTGGGAAACCACTGCCCATATGATGTACGAATGTAACCAGCGCGGACATTCGGTATACTTTCTGGAACCCCATGATATTTATATAAAAAAGAACAATGTGGTTGCCAGAATGCGCAATATCACGGTTGAACCCAATCTTTCCATTGCCCAATACTGGGAAGCATTGATTCGATGCCTGGACCAGGAAGAATTGATTTTTGAAACTGTAACAGACCTGGATGTGCTGTTTTTGCGGAAAGATCCGCCCCTTATCTATGAGGTCATGGAGTTTTTAGGGCCTGTCAGCGACAAGGTCTTCATGATCAATAGTACCACAGGTCAGATCAATGGAAGCAGCAAGGCCTATATCTTAAATTTTCCGGATATCATTCCTGAAACCCATGTGTCAAGGGACCCCAGGCGGTTGAGAAAAATCATAGACGATTTTGGCGGTGACATGGTGATAAAACCCTTGCATGGACACGGGGGACACGGTGTGATCAAGGTCAGCAACCGGGAGCCGGAAAATCTCAATTCTCTGATCAACTATTATGTCCATTCGGCAAAGCCTTACCCGGAGCGGACCCCCATCATGGTCCAGGAATATTTGAAAACTGTGAAAGAGGAGGGGGATGTCAGAATTCTGTTGCTCAACGGTGAAATTCTGGGCGCCATGGGCAGAAAATCAATTTCCGGTGATTTTAGAACCAATGTCCATGCGGGTGCCAGTGCGTTTAAACATGTGATAACCCCGGCCCAAATATATATTTGTGAGAAAATTAAACCCAAATTACTTGCCGACGGGCTTTATTTTGTGGGGATTGACGTGATAGGCGATAAGCTGGTTGAGGTGAATTGCGTCAGCCCGGGGGGGGTTCCCCGGATCAATTTGTTCAATAGTGTCAGACTTGAGTCAACCATAGTGGATTTTATCGAGGAGAAAATAATTGAATCAAAACAGAGGAAACATGGGGAATTGGTCAAAGTGGCGGGCTGAATTCTGTTTTTATTTTTTGTTTCTGGCAGTCGCATTTGCCCTTACAGGGCTTTACGCGTGTCAGAAGTCAAAAAATTCGGCACTTTTGAACATAGGCCTTCCCGAAGAACCCCAATCCTTGAATCTCTGGCTGGGAACCGACGCCAATTCCCGGAAGATTTTATCCCAGATCTATCAACCCCTCTACCATCATCATCCGGAAACCCTTGAGATTATCCCCTGGCTGGCAAAAGACCAGCCGGTGTTTGATCCGCAGGCCCTGACCTATACGGTGACACTTAGGGAGGCCAAATGGTCTGACGGGTCTGATTTTACCAGTGAAGATGTCCTGTTTACCAAGCAATTGTTTTTTGACTTTAAAATTCCCAAATATTATAGCAATTGGAATATCATACAAAAAATCGAGGCACCTGATGCCCATACGGTTGTATTTTATCTGAAGGAACCGTCTGCCATTTTTATGTCCCGGGTAATGACGGCGCCCATGGTATCCAAAAAAGAATGGGAACCCATTGCCAAACAGGCGCTGGCAAAGGAAAAACCCTTGCGCTCTCTCCAGGATCATCCCATTGAAAAGCCCCTTGGTACGGGACCTTTTACCTTGTTTGAGTATAAAAGCGGGGCCTATATCCACATGAAAAAAAATCCCTATTTTTTCGGCACCGGCCAGAAGATAGGAAATCATATATTGGGACCCTATGTGGAAAGCCTTTTGTTCAGGATTTACGGCACCTCTGATGTGGCCATTCTTGCCCTCAAAAAAGGGGATATTGACTATTATTGGGGGGATATCCAGCCGGGCTACATCAAGGACCTTAAGGAACAGGCCAATATAGACCTGTATTTTAATAAAAAAAGTGCCCTTTACTATATGGGATTTAATTTAAGAAAACCCCCTTTTGATGACAAGGTGCTGCGCCAGGCAATTGCCACTATGGTTGATAAGGACTTTATCCTGACCCGGATTCTTCAGAATTATGGAACCCCCATGCATTCGGTTGTCCCTTCGGGAAACCACTTTTGGTACAATCCCAATGTTCGAAAATACGGACAGGGGAAAACCCATGACGAGCGGATCAAATTGGCCTATGAAATGCTCAAAACCGCCGGGTATTCCTGGGAGACCCCGCCTGTGGATGAAAACAATAACATTGTCACCCCTTCGGATATCCGTCTGCCTTCGGGTGCTGCAATGGATAAATTTGTTATTCTGACACCGCCGGCCGACTATGACCCCAAGCGGGCCTTTGCAGGAACCATGATCCAGGAATGGCTCCGGGAACTGGGAATGTCTGCCTTTGCCCGGCCCATGTCCTTTAATTCTCTGCTGGAGACGGTCAAGGGCAAACATGAGTTTGATGCCTTTGTGCTGGGCTATGGCCAGCTGGACCTGGATCCGGATTATCTGCGGACCTTTTTCGAGTCCAAAAATGACAAGCCCAGGGGCTGGAATATGAGCGGATACCGCAACCCGGAATTTGACACGATCGCCGATGAGCAGATGACCCTTATCGATACACAAAAACGGAAAGAAATCATATGGAAAATGCAGGAGATTATTTTAGAAGATCTCCCCTATCTGCCGTTGTACAATCCCCATATCATTGAAGCCACTTTTAATGAGCGGTTTAAGGGGTGGGTGGCCAAGGTGGACGGTATCGGCAATATCTGGTCCATGTGTGTGGTAAAACCGGCGGACTGATTTGTGGTAAAACGGAAATAACAAATGAGAAACCAGACGTATATTTTGGGTAAATTGGTTGAAATTACGATTATTTTTTTTGTGATTATGACGGCATTGTTTTTTTTGTTCCGGCTCTCCCCGGGTGACCCCATCTCCAAGGTGGCAGATCCCATGCTGACGCCTGAGGATATGCGCTATATTATCGAACAGATGGGGCTGGATAAGCCTATCTGGGAACAATATGTGATCTATCTGAAAAATTTTTTTACAGGCAATTTCGGGGTTTCCTTTCACTATGGAGAGCCTGTTTTTAAGATTATCCGGGAACGGCTGGGGTGGACGGTTCTCCTCTTTACCTCTTCCACTATTCTGGCCGCCTTTGCCGGGGTGTTTCTGGGAAAAATAGCGGCATGGAACAAGGGGAGCCGACTGGACAATGTTCTGTCCATATCCGCTCTTGTCTGCTATACCCTGTTCATCCCCTGGTTTGCCCTGCTGCTGCTCTGGGTTTTCGGCTTCAAGCTGGGGCTTTTCCCCCTTGGCGGTATTTTATCCCCGGAACTTTGGGTGGGAAATGCTTCCTGGTTTGTTCGGATGCTGGATATACTCCACCATATGCTGCTGCCGCTGATGACCCTTTTTGTCATCCATCTGGGGTCCTATCTTCTGCTCATGCGATCGTCCATGCTAAGCGTCCTGAGGGAGGATTATATCATCACTGCAAGGGCCAAGGGACTAAGTGAACGGGTGATTCGGAACAAGCATGCGGCTAAAAACGCAGCCTTGCCCGTGGTGACAAGTGTGGGCTTAAGTCTGGCTTTTTCAATTAACGGGGGCGCCCTGACCGAACAGATATTTACCTGGCCCGGAATTGGGCGGGAGTTGATTTTTGCGGTAAGCAACAATGATTATCCCCTGGCCCAGGCCTGCTTTCTTTTGATCGCCCTCGTGGTTTGCTGGCCAATCTGGTTGTGGATATTCTCTATGCCTATCTGGATCCGAGGATTACCTATTGAACCCCAAGGTATGGTGCTAGAATAAAAGGTGTAATTATGCTGAAAAATCATTATATTCAACGATTTCTAAAAGGGTGGAAAATTTTTATTCAAAATCCCCTGGGTAAAATGGGTGTGGTCATTTTGGTCGTGTTCATGCTCATGGCCCTTGCCAGTTTCTTTGTTCCCCACATAAACCCCATGTATGACCCCATGACCGGTATTGATCCCGATATAAAGATATCAACAGGTCCGAGTCTTACCCACCTGTTGGGAACGGACAATGTGGGACGGGATCTGTTTGCCCAGCTTCTGGAAGGGGCAAAGGTTGCTTTTATCGTGGGCTTGTCCAGCGCCTTTTTCAGTATTGTAATCGGGACAGTGATCGGTATGGTTTCCGGATATGCCGGCGGAATGGTGGATACCATTCTCATGCGGATGGCCGACATCATCATGGTCATGCCCTCTCTGGTCATCCTGTTGATTCTGTCATCCCTGTTCGGTCAATTCAATATATGGATCATTGTGTTCATCATTGCCATTATGCGCTGGCCTGCTGTCTCCCGGGTGATCAGATCCCAGACCCTTTCATTGAAACACCGTCCGTTTATTGAAGCATCCCGGGTGGCAGGGGCTTCCCACCTGCGGATTATTTTCAGGCACATCATGCCCAACGTGCTGCCCCTGGCATTCCTCTATATGACCTTCCGGGTCACCTCGGCCATCCTTGTGGAAGCCGCCCTGTCATTTTTGGGGTTTGGGGACCCTTCCCAGGTCAGTTGGGGGATGATGCTCCAATGGGTATGGAAATCAGGTCATATGTTTCAGGCGCCCTATTGGCTGATTCCGCCCGGGGTCAGTATCTCCCTGCTGACGCTGTCGTTTTATATGCTGGGCAGGGCCATGGACGAGGTCCTGGATCCCCGTCTGAGAAAGGAGGGGCAATCCTAGAGCCATGGCATTACTTTCCATAAAAAATCTGAGCATCGGTTACCAGACAAAGGCGGGAATGCTCAAGGCAGTGGATAATATTTCCTTTGAGCTTGAAAGAGGCCGGCCCTTGGGCTTTGTGGGAGAATCCGGTTGCGGGAAAACCACCATTGGCATGACCCTGATGGGGCTTTTGCCTGGCAATGCCCATATTTTAGGCGGCAGTATCGGGTTTCAGAATCAAGATTTAATCCAATTGAATGAAGATCAATGGCGAAGGGTCCGGGGCAAGGAGATTGCCATGATTTTTCAGGCCGCTATGAATGCCCTGAATCCTGTGATGCGGGTTGACGAACAGGTAATTGAAGCCATTGTGACCCATACGCCGGATATTTCGCCGGCCGATTTGGACAAACGGATCAATGAACTCTTTGATTTGGTTGAAATTCCCCGGGTCCGGATGAAGGATTTTCCCCACGAATACAGCGGTGGCATGAAACAGCGGGTGATCATTGCCATGGCCCTGGCCTGCAACCCAAAGCTCATTATTGCAGATGAACCGACCACCGCTTTGGATGTCATTGTCCAGGATCAGATACTCAAAGAGATTAAGGCCATTCAAAAGGCCATGAATACGGGTTTGATTTTTATTTCCCATGATATTGCCGTGGTTGCATCTGTGTGCAAGGATATCTGTGTAATGTATGGGGGACAAATCGTGGAGACGGGAACCCGTGAAGAGGTGTTCCGTAATCCCCGGCACCCCTATACAAAGGCTCTCCTTGGGTCCTACCTGAGCCTTGACAATGAATTGACCGTTGTTATACCGGATATGCGGGAAACGCCTGACTTGACCCTTGAAAGCGGTTGCTGCAGGTTTGCTGTCAACTGCAAGACCTGTTCCAGTGCCTGTAAGGCGGAGGTCCCCCAATGGATAGACATATCCGGAAGCCACAAAGCCCTTTGTTGTGATGAAACCATTATCAGGAATTCCCATGAGTAATCTGAAAAAATATCCTTTAATTGAAATGAAGGGCGTGACAAAAGAATATTCTCCCCGGAAGCGGTTTTTTTCCAAATGCCAGAACAAGGTATTGGCATTGAACAGCATTGATTTTTCCATTGAAAAGGGTGAGATATTCGGACTGGTCGGACAGAGCGGCAGCGGCAAGACCACCTGCGGAAGGCTTCTGGTCCGGCTGGAAGAACCCACCTCCGGCAGTATCTGCTTAAATGGTGAGCCCATAAACAAATTGAAGGGGATTGGCCTGAAAACGTATCGTTCAAAGGTGCAGATGATTTTTCAGGACCCCTATCAGTCGTTGAACCCCCATTTGTCCATTGCAGAGACAATTTTAGAGCCTCTGGTGGTGAACGGCTTAGGCAATGCCGCCACAAGAAGGGAAAAGGTGCTGCACACCCTTGAGATTGTTGGATTGTCACCGGCAGATGATTTTTATGACCGGTATCCCCACCAGCTGTCCGGAGGCCAGCGCCAGCGGGTGGCCATTGCCAGGGCCATTGTGCTGGATCCTGACTTTATCGTTGCAGACGAACCCACTTCCATGCTGGATGCCACCATTGCCATCCAATTGTTTCAACTGCTGACCCAGATCCGAAAACGATTTGACATGGCATTTTTGTTTATCACCCATAATCTGGCTGCGGCCAACTATTTGTGTGACCGCATTGCCGTCATCCATGAAGGGCATATTGTTGAGGTGAACACCGCCAATAATATTATCCAGCATCCCGAGCACCCCTATACCAAAAGACTGATCCAGGTCCAACCCGGATTTGATTTCAACGGATAGTCTTAACAAACCGGTCTTTTAGCGGGTCATATTCCGATGGACAGGACCTGATAAAAGTTTCAACGGTTTCTTTTTGGCGGCCATTGACCAGGGAATTTGCGTAAAACCTGAAAATTTCCCAGACAGGGATCTTGGGAAGTGAAAAAAGAGAAACACCATTTTCCCGGGCCGCTGCAGGGCCATATTTTTTTTCCAGAGACAGGGTTTCAGCGCGATTGAGAAAGGAAATGATACGGCCTTTGACCGGCTGGCGTGCGGCAAAGGAAAAAATGGCTGACAAAAAAAAGGAGAGGGCGCATCGCCTGGATTCCGTCACCAGACTTTTATCGCAGAATTCCAAATGGGCCGTCAGTTTTTCCCGATACACTTGTTTTTCTTCAAGGGACAGCGCCTTATAACCGCCCAAGGGCAAAACATCTTTTTTCAGCCGTGCCATAACCGACCGGGTCATTTTTTGCCGCTGGCGCCTGGGGATATCCTCAAAGATGGAAAAATACTCTTTCAGGCTTCTCATCCCCGGAGGGGTTAATGCGTCGGAACCATTATCCAGCAGAAGGGTTTCCACCTGAACATCCAAAAGCTGTGACAGATAAAAGGGGGTCATGGATTTCCCCAGGACCTCAAGGGGCTTGAAATAGTCTACCAGCAGGGCTCGGCGACCCAGGCGTTTCACCGGGAAAAAAGCGGTTTTTCGGGTGACAGGCAGTTTTTTATGGCCAAAGGGATGGAGGGCACTGGTAAAAGTGGGAATGATGATGCTAACTCCCTCAGGGGTTATTTCCGTGCCATATCCATCGGTTATGGAAGGCTTGACAGAGATAAAATCTTCATCCAGCCCTGCCGGGATCAGCAGGTCCTTTGAGGCATGTTGTTTGGTAACCGATCTGTTCATCTGGTTTTCCAGGGCCTCAATCCGGGAGCGGTTCCGGTCGGTCAGGCTCACGGAAAGGGGGATATCCATTTGCCAAAGGGCCTTTGCAAGACCTTCTTTTCCCTTTGGGATCTTGGTGAGCAAACTAAAGTTTAGAGGAAGGGTCTGCCCCGATAAAATATCTGCCAGATCTACACAGGAATCCTCCCAGTCCAGGGGATCGGATGCCCCGTATAAAGAGAGGTCGGTGTTTTCTGCGGCGCCTAGTTTTTCTAAAATCTTTTCCAGGGCATCTTGGGAAAAATGGGATCTGATTTTCGGCAATGCCCATTCATTACACCGTCTGCAATAATTGCTGCACCCGGAACTCATCTGGAAGGTCATGGCCGTGGCAAAGACAATTTTCTCTTGCCAGGCCTCCAGGTCCACACGTTTTTTCCAGGTGTTGTAGTCCACACGAAGGGGGGATGCAGACTGGGTCCGGACATTTTTTCTGATCAAAGATTGCAGTTTGCGAAATTTTTCCTGGAGGCCCCTGGAATTCCCGTCAAAAAGAAAGGAAGATAACCGCTTGAACGCAACCTGAATCTGGCGCAGATATTTTTCCTCAGTTTCATTTAGGTTTTCTGATTTTTGTTCGGCCCTTTTAAGGATACGTTCATAAATGGATTCCGCCATAAAAGGATTCCGGTCGTATAGGGCTGCGAGAAACCCATTTTTTTTTTCTTCAAAAAAAGGATCCGGATTGCCTGGGAAAATGGCGGATTCAAAATGGGGGGGGAGGGTCTCCTTCATTTTTGTATCATATCCGTTTGAGTGTAAAAGGGTTTAAGGTTCCTGGAAAAAGAACAGGGGAGCTCTTGTTAAGCTCCCCTGTCGTGTGCAAAAAGGTGTGACCTATTCCATTTAAATAAAGGACTAGCCGCGAACCTCTTCTTTAATCGTTGTCGCAAGCTTGTACAAAATGGTCAGAACCAGAAAGCCTGTGGCATAGACGGCCAGGGTGATCATGATTTCTTTGCCCGTTGGTGCATACTCTGTCACGTGGTGCAGGGGGGAGGGAACAAACCCGCCGGAAATCATGCCCAGGCCCTTGTCAATCCAGGCGCCAATAAAAATCATGGCACAGGTGATCGGCAGCAGGGTTTTATTGTTTCTCAATTTGGGGATGATCAAGAAGATGGCTCCCAAAGTCATGAGAATAAACCCGGACCACATCCAGGGCACCAGGGCATGGTATCCGTGGTATCCGAACAGCAGGTATTGGAGATGTGCCATGTGGCTGGGAATACCTGAATAAAATACCACAAAACATTCACAGACAAAAAAGAACAGATTGGCAATGATGGCCCAGCAGACAATTTTTGCAAGGGTCTGCATGGCGTCCCAGCCCGGATCAAATTTGGTGAATTTTCTGATGATATAACACAGGATAATCAAAAAGGCAGGACCCGCAGCAAAGGCAGAGGCCAGGAACCTGGGGGCCAATACTGCTGTGAGCCAGTAGCCGCGACCGGGCAGACCGCAATACAGATAGGCGGTTACCGTATGGATGCCGATGGCAAAGGGGATGGACAAATAAATCAAAGGCTTTGTCCACATGGGGGGTTCCACCTGATTTCTTTCGGCTTCCAGCACCTTCCATCCAATGATTATGTTCAAAAACAGATAGCCGTTGAGAACCAGCATATCATAGAACAGCATGGATTTGGGGCTGGGGTAGAGCAATACATTGAGCATCCTTGTGGGCTGGCCCAGGTCGACAATTATGAAAAGCAGGCACATGACCAGAGCGGCAACGGCCAGAAATTCTCCCAGAATCGTGATCCTGTGGAATTTTTCATAGTCGTGGAGGTAATAGGGAATCACCACCATAACCCCTCCTGCGGCAACCCCCACAAGAAAGGTAAAGTTGGCAATGTAAAACCCCCAGGACACGTCCCGGCTCATGCCGGTGGTCATCAGGCCGTTGGTGAACTGGTCGATGTAAGTGATCGCTCCCGCTCCCATGACAGCGAGCAGAAGGACTATCCATAACCAATAATTTCTACTTCCTTTAATAGCTATCTCAAGCATACTGCCCTCTCTTAAACGACATAGTAAACAGAGGGCTCTGTGCCCAGGGACTGTTTACGTCTGATTGAATAGTTTTCATTGAGAAGAACCCGAACCTCAGATTCAGGGTCTTCAAGATCGCCCACGACAATGGCGCCTTCGCTAGCCTCCACACAATGGGGCATCTGACCTTTGGCAAGGCGCTCCGCACAGAGATTGCATTTTTCAACCACGCCCTTTGACCGGGTGGGAAACTCAGGGACGGTTTCCGCAATAAAGGGTCTTGGATCCCTGAAATTGAAACTTCTGGCGCCATAGGGACAGGCGGCCATGCAGAATCTGCAGCCGATACACCGGTGAAAATCCATGAGCACGATGCCGTCTTCCCGTTTAAAGGTCGCCTGGGTCGGACATGCCTGGACACAGGGGGCATTTTTGCAATGGTTGCAGGTAACCGGAAAACCAAGGTGTTTGAATTTTTCCACCAGAAATTCGTCTTCCATGTCCGGGAAAGCATAATTAAAATGTTCTTCCCATATCCATTTGATTTCCTGTTTCGGGTTTGTGGGCCGGGTATTGGGATATTTTTCTTCATCCACTTCGTGGTTAAAATCCGGCACGTTATGGTTGCGATGACAGGCTTCTGTTATGTTTTTAGCAACTTCTTCATTGAGTTTGCTCGTATCAATTACCATGCCCCAGCGGTGGGCGGAAAGGGCTTCTTGGTTCTTGCCTTTCACGGCCTGGGCCGCGCCATGGGAATCAGATGCAGCAAAGGTCATTGCCGGAGCAGCACCCAATCCAATGGCAGCAATACCTGCTACTTTAAGAAAGCTTCTTCTGCTCTTTTTCATCATTGAATCTCCTTGGGGTTTGTGTGACACTCCCAGCAATAGGGACTTACCGATGCATAGGTATGACAGCTGTCACAAAATTTTTCCTTGTCTTCATGGCAGCCCAGACAGGAATTTTCCCCTGTGGAAAGGCTCATATTAAAAGAATGACCATTGGCAGCCGTATACATCCGGTCTGCATCCCTGACAACGGAAACTCTCCATTCATCCAACAGGGACATGTGGTTGGCTCTCATGTCATATTTGTCCAGCACGCATTTTTTCTCGGTCTTGGCCTTGCCCAGAAGCTCCGGTTTCGGTGCGGCCTGGGTGACGGTCACCAGGTTGAACCAAAAGGGGGAGAGTACGGCAATGACAAAAACCGCAAGTCCTGCGATAATTAAATTTTTATTCATTATTCATCCTCCTCGCAACCCGGCAATGGTTCCATTCTCAGGTCTTGGGTTCTATTTTTTTCACCCGGTAGAATCAAGGCATTTCCCACCAGTTCATGGATTCCGTAAACTTCAACTTCCGGCACCCAGTATTCGCACAGGGTGGAAAGGGCTGCCCTGTCAATGGCACAGATGGTTCCCAGGGTGTTAACGCCGAATTTTTCATGGACATATTTGACGGCATTGGCCCTTGGCAAGGCACCGGCCATTCTCAATTCCATGTTTTCACCGGCATTGAGGCCTGATCCGGATCCGCAGCAAAACGTTTGTTCCCGGATGGTGTTGGGGGGCATTTCAAAAAAATTATCACATACGTTCTGGATCACATACCGGGGTTCGTCCAAAAGGCCCATACCCCTGGAGGTATTACAGGAATCATGGAAGGTCATGATGCGGTTTCCATTGCGGCCCTTGTCCAGTTCTAGTTTCCCGTGTTTGATCAAATCGGCTGTGAACTCGGTGATATGAACCATCTTGGTGGACCTGGCATTTTCAAAAATCGTTCCTGTGATGGGATTCATGGGCACTTCGAGGAAATCGGCAGGGCCGTTCATGGTGTCCATGTACTGGTGAATCACCCGCCACATATGACCGCACTCACCACCCAAAATCCATTTTACGCCCAGGCGTTTGGCTTCTGCATACATCTTTGCATTGAGGCGTTTCATGGTTTCATGGGAGGTGAAGAAACCAAAGTTACCCCCCTCGGAGGCATAGGTGCTCCAGGTGACGTCCAGGCCGTATTTTTCTTTCAGATACTTGAACAGGATAAGATAGCCCTGGCAGGTATAGGTTCCGGGATCGGCAAACACATCCCCGGACGGCGTGATGAACAGAATGTCCGCCCCTTTTTTCTGATATTGGGGGGCGCAGTTGACCCCGGTGATCTCTTCAAGGTCTTCCACAAAGAAATCCAGCATGTCCTTAAAGGCATGGGGTTGGATACCCAGATGGTTTCCGGTTTTAAAACAATTTGAAACAGGCGTGGCGATCCAGTCGATGTTCAACCCGATCAGGTTGAAAATTTCCCTGGCCATGATGGTGATTTCCGCCGTATCAATGCCGTAGGGACAGAAGACCGAACAACGGCGGCATTCCGTGCACTGGAAAAAATAATACCACCATTCCTTGAGAACATCCAGGGTCATGGGTCTTGCCCCTGCCAGGCGGCTGCCCCCTGGAATTTTGGCAAGAATTTTGCCGGCGGTGGTAAAATCATTCCTGTAAACAGAGCGTAAGAGTTCAGCCCTTAAAACCGGCATGTTTTTGGGGTCGCCGGTGCCCAGGAAAAAATGGCATTTATCAGCGCAGGCGCCGCATCTGACACACACATCCATGAAGATTTTAAAAGTCCTGAAACGTTCCAGGCGTTCTTTAATCCCATTGAAAATGATTTCCTGCCAGTTTTCCGGCAGATGCCAGTCCTCATCCAGGGGATTCCAGGGTCTTGCATTGGGAAGGCCCAGGGTTTCGACGCTTTCCGCCTTTGCCGCATAGCAGTACATCCCGGGTTGAATCTGGACCGATGGGGTCGTATCCATCCAATTGCCGCTTCCCGGGCTATAGTCAATCTTATTTATTAGTTCATCCGGTTTGATTTGGTCAGACATCTATTACTCCTTCTTATCCACCGGCAGTCCGGCTTCAATCATTTTATCTCTGAAGTGATCTTCATACTCTGCATAGGTATGGGTTTTCACATCATAGTTCCAGGGGTTCACATGTCTTTTGGCGCGGGTATTGTTGGCCATATTCCTTGTGGGGCTTAAAAAGATTCCGCCCATGTGCATGAGCTTGCTTGCCGGGAAATATGCGAAAAGTACACTTACCATAAACACATGGGCATAAAAGAGACCGCCCACCCCTTCTGGGATGACCGGACTGAAAGTTGCAAGACCCATGGTTAGGGTTTTGATACCCATGATGTCCACCTTGGTGAAATATCGCATGGCAATGCCGGTGGCCGCAATTCCGATGATCAGGAATAAAGGGAAATAATCGGCTGCCTGGGAAATATAGGTGACTTTGGTGTCAAAAATTCTTCTGGCAAGCAGGAACAAGGTGGCTGCCAGCAGGACCACTCCGGACACAAAAAGTCCGGGCAGGCCCAGTTGGACAATGCCGTCAAAGTATTCCAGCCACTTAAGGCAGGACGGGACAGGGGAGGTAAAAAATCTGAAATGTCTGAGCAGAACCACCAAAAAAGAATAGTGGAAGGCAAGGGCCCCCAGCCATAGAAAAATTTCCCATGAATAGGCCAGCTTGTTGGATACATTCCGGTTGAAAGCCGCTTTTGTGTTTCGAAACAGGGACCTGAAAAGAAAAATTTCAAGGACCATGCGTATAAAAACGCCGGTTGAAGTATCAGGGTTGTCAATGCAGTTCTGTTTTATCCAGGGCAATGATTTCTGCTGACCGCAGGTTGTGGGGATCCTGAACGGAACAGCAGAAGATGCCCATCCCATGACTTTGATAACAAAGCCAGCAAGGAAGGCAAAAACCGCCAGATAGGGAAATACTATCCCAAAGAACCACTGAAGCCCTGCTCCCTCAACCCCTGTGTAGGCCACTAGGAAAAGCAGAAAAACAGTTGTAAGGGGGATCAAGTACTTTTGATTCATATTATAACCACCTCGTAATTATTGTATGACAAAACAAATTTTGCCATACATGTTAAGATTTTTTAGAGCCAAGAAGATCCTCCTCCGTGAGCTCTGCTACTAAACCTGCCCTTTCAAATGCCCTGTGAATGCGCCTTTTGCTTTCAGTGGCCTTTAAAAGGAATATTTCTTCTTTACATTTCATGAATTTGTTGAATGCAGCCAGGGCAATCTCATCCACCATGCGGTCAAATTGCCTGTAAAGCGAAGGGTCCAGAAGTTCCTCCCCAATTGATTTTAGGGCAAAGACGAAACTGACCGCGTCCGCGGCAGTGAATGCCTGGACCGCCCTTATCCGGATAACCGGATCAAGCGCCTTTTCAAGGGTTATACTTGTATAAGCATCAGAAATCAGATCAAGGATTTCTTCAAGGCTTTCACGGGTTATGGCTCCCACGGGATTGTCAAATCGGTTGGCATCTTTCCCTAGGATTCTTGCGCTGTCTTTGGGGTAGGTCTCGATGGTGGCCTGGAACCATTTTTTTAAAAAAAGGCTCTTGTTGGCTTTGAGCGATTGTTTTATTTCCATTTCTCTCAACTATTATATATAAGCAAATCGGTTCTCTAATCGTTAGAAGGATATAAACTTCCTTAAATTGTATGTCAAGGGTAAAAGCGCGTTAAACCGCAATCGAAAAAGGAATTCAGACCATGGGAACCGCCCCGGCCCTGGCAGGATTCCATGCTTTTTTCCAGGGGATTATTTTGATGTCTACTTAATTTGTAAATTGTGTTAATCTTTATCATAAATTGGGCAGATAAATCGGTTTTGGGAGGAAAATCATCAATGGACAGATATTATAAGGAACGGTTCTTGGCACAGCAGAGCCTGATCAAAAAAATTGCACCTCTCCTGGAGGTCAACGAGATTATTGAAAAGGTCAGGGAAGAGCTCCGGACATTGATCCCCAATGCCATGGAGGTGTGTATCCTTTTGCTGGATCCCGATGCCTTGCGGTACACAAGCCCTTTGCAATGTGCATTGTATGAACGACCTGTGGACTGCCAATCCTGCAAACGGGACAGGCCTGCGGTTAAAAAAGCCATTGAAAGAAAAAAAGCTGTTGTGGTCTCCAGGAGCGAACCGGTCAAGCGCCATGACAATTCTCTTGTGCCTGTAGGGCCGGAATATGCCATGCCCGTATTTGTGGAAGGAAGGGTGCTGGCTGCTGTCAGTGTTGTAATTCAACCTTTGACCCGGTATACCCGGAGAGATTTTTTTCTGATCCGGGATTTTGCAGACATTTTGGGCAACATTATATTAACTGCCAAACGTCAATGGGAGATGACCCAGGAAAAAATCCGGATCAGCCGGATGCTGGCCAACCTGTCTCCCTTTGTTCCAGAGTCCGTGCGGCATATGGTCCATAAAAATCCGGACCTGTTAACCCGGGAAAAGGAGCGCAAGGATATCAGCGTTCTGTTCCTTGACCTGGAGGGCTATACAAGCCTTTCACTCAGTCGCCCCGAGGCTGAGGTCAACACGATTATAGAGAAAATGTTTTCCAGTTTTGTGGATCCCATCCATCGGTCCCACGGGGATATCAATGAAACTGCCGGAGACGCCCTGATGATTATTTTTAAGGACCATGATGCACGAACCAATGCCATAAATTCGGTTAAGGCGGCCTTTGAAATTGCCGAACGGAATCGGGCCATCAATAGATCCCTGGCTGAGGACATGGAGCCCATTGATGTGAATATCGGCATCAATTCCGGGTCAGCCCTGGTGGGAATGACACGCTTTACCGGCTCCCTGGATACCCGGATGACCTACACAGCCTCGGGATCGGTCACCAATATTGCCGCCCGTCTTTCCGACTATGCCAAGGGAGGGGATATTCTTATCGGAGAAGAGACCCAGCGAATGATCCAGGGGTTGTGGCCGGTCTATGGCCTGGGACCGGTAATCCTGAAAGGACTGAAACAACCCCTGAATGTTTTTTCCCTTCTCAGGGCTCCGGGCAGGTGATTGTTTAATCTTGTGTATGCCAATGTATGTTGCTCCCTTTCAGAGGAAAGCTTCCCCCAAAACAAAAAAGGGAATTCAAAGCAGATGCTTTTCATTCCCGATAATGTTGTGTATGGCGGAGAAACAGAGATTCGAACTCTGGATGGATAACAACACCCATACTCGCTTAGCAGGCGAGCGCCTTCAGCCACTCGGCCATTTCTCCGATTTTTTTTTGGCGGAGGAGGTAGGATTCGAACCCACGAAGCTTTGACACTTAACGGTTTTCAAGACCGCCGCCTTCAGCCGCTCGGCCACTCCTCCCAATTTGACCAGGTTTTTATATCACCTTGACCAGGTGAGGTCAACACTTAACTTATGTTTTTTAATGATTGACAGAAAGATCAGTTGAGCTATATTAAGAAGTTTTAGGTTAATGAAATATACAGGAGATATTGAATGAAACAAAAAATCAGGTTTGAAAAGAATATTAAGGACGGTATTCTTACAATTTTGGAGTCCAGCGAAGTGGATCCGGGTGTCGTCATGCCGCTCCATGAAGAAGAATATGACTTGGCCCAAATTACCCAGGCATCCAAAGAGGGGGCAGATGCCTTTTTGGCCGTGTTCAGAAGACGAAGTTTCTTTCCTGCAAGGGATATGTCTATGAAACTTTACGAAGGCAGTATCGCTTTTTTTAAGGATGCGGCAGAGGAAAAGCTTGAGATTGAGTATAATGACATTGAAGCGGTTCCGGGCGAGGATGATTTCCGTTTGGAGGATGATGACGTCGAGCTGGATGCCATTCTGGATGAAGACGGTGACTCAAAGGAAGATGAAATGAGAGAAATTGATTCCGAGGATGACACTCCGATTTTTACACCAGAAGATACCTCTGAACACGAGAATTAGACCGAACATGAAAACTAAAATTAAACAAATTGTCCTGGCGGCTGCCCGGTGCGCATTTGAAAAGGGATTCTTGCCCTCTGACCAGGTCCCTGACATGGAAATAGAAGAGCCCAAGCACGACTCCCAGGGGGATTTTTCAAGCAATTTTGCCATGGTATCGGCCGGTATCCAGAAAATGGCACCGAAAAAGATTGCCGACATCCTTGTTTCATCTATGGAATCCCATGATTTTATTGAAAAAACAGAAGTGGCCGGACCCGGATTTATTAATTTCTTTCTGACCAACTCCGCATGGCATCCAGTGGTGGATCAGATTCTTGCCCAGGACACAAGGTTTGGGGCTTCGGACATGGGGAGCAGGCAGCGGGTCCAGGTGGAATTTGTCAGCGCCAACCCAACGGGACCGCTTCATGTGGGACATGGAAGGGGCGCTGCTGTCGGCGATTCTGTGGGAAATATTCTTTCTTTTGCCGGGTTTGATGTCCAGAAGGAATATTATATCAATGATTCCGGCCGGCAGATTCGCACCCTTGGCACCTCTGTCTGGCTCAGGCTCCTGGAAATGGCAGGTAAAGAAATTGTGTTCCCCGAGGATTGTTACAAAGGGGAATATATAAAGGAATTTGCCCAGAATCTGCTGGAGATTGAAGGCAAAACCTTTGCCGATACGGATGAAGAGACTGCCATTCCCGTATGCGCCAAGTTTGCTGCAGGAAAAATTTTGGAGGGGATCAAAACAGATCTGTCTGATTTTGGTGTATCCTTTGATCAATGGTTCAGTGAACAAAGCCTCTATGATTCAGGGAGGGTGGATGCTGCCATCCAGAAGTTCAGGGACCAGGGCCTGATCTATGAAGATGCCGGCGCCCTGTGGTTCAGGACCGAGGATTTCGGGGATGAGAAAAACCGTGTGGTTGTCAGAAACAATGGACTGACCACCTATTTTGCCTCTGATATTGCCTATCACACCGAAAAATATGAGCGGGGATTTGACCGGGTGATTGATGTGTGGGGAGCAGATCACCATGGGTATATTAAGCGGATCGATGCTGCCGTGGTTGCCTCCGGGCGAAAGAGCGCGCAATTTTCTGTGATTCTGGTGCAGTTGGTCAACCTGCTGCGGGGAGGTAAGCCGGTTCAGATGTCCACGCGGGCCGGACAATTTGTCACCCTAAAGGATATTGTTGATGAGGTGGGAAAGGATGCCGCAAGGTTCATGTTTTTAAGTCGCAGCTATGATTCGGGTCTGGACTTTGACCTTGAACTGGCCAAACAAAAGAATTCCGACAATCCTGTCTATTATGTGCAATATGTTCACGCCAGAATCACGGGCATCCTTTTAAAGGCGGTGGAAGAGGGGGTGATCGATGCCATTGATTTTAAAAAGGGGGATCGGCTTGATTTGCTGGCGGAACCCGAGGAACTAAAACTGATCAAGATTCTGGCAGGGTTTGGGGAACAGGTTGAAAAAAGTGCCGAAACCCTTCACCCCCATGTGATATTCACCTATTTGATGACTTTGGCCGCAGCCTTTCACGGATATTACAACAAACACAAGGTGATAACAGAGGACAAAACCCTGACCAGGGCAAGACTCAGCCTTGTTCTGGCGGTTAAAAAGGTTATCCGGAACGGTCTGTTCCTTCTGGGTGTTTCAGCTCCGGAAAGAATGTAACCCTATGTTGTCCTTTAAGGGGATATTAAAGAACGCAATCTATGTGTTTATTGCTGGATGGATGTTCTTTCTGGGCATCCTGGTCGGCAGGGGGTCTGCGCCGGTGACATTTGAGACAGACCGGTTCCAAAAACGGCTGGCGGAAATTGTCCTTGCCTTTGGAAAGGCGGAATCACCTGAAGAAAAAGTGGAACTTCAATTTTATGACGCCCTTAACAGCCCTGTCCAGCAGGAAGTGGTGGGGAAAAAAAATGATCCCCATGAGATCAGCCCCAAAAAAGAAACCAGTGTTTCCACGGTCGAAACGCCATTGACAATGAAGGTTCCTGTAAAAACCAGCCGGAAAGCTGCCACCTTTAATAAGGATGCGGTAAACAACCATCCGCCCAAGGAGGAGCTGGCCAGTCCCCAGACCACGGCAAAACCCACGGCAAAACCCACGGCAAAACCCACGGCTAAACCCACGGCTAAACCGGACGAGAAAGAAAATCCAACAACCGAAGATCCCATAAAAAAAAACAGGGGAACCGCTTCAAAAGGGTATGTATACCATTCAGGTTGCCTCGTACAAATCCTTTACAGATGCAGTAACCCATATGGCTATTTTGGAAAAAAAGGGGATTTCTTCCTACCGGGCCCTGGGCAAAAAAGATGGGATTACCTGGTACCGGGTGCGGGTGGGAAGCTTTGAAACCCGGGAAGCAGCCATTGTGTATGCTGAAAAACTAAAACAGGTAAAGATTGACGGTTTGATCGTGAAAAAGGAATAAAAATGAAGATATCAAAGGAAGAAATTGAAAAGATTGCCCACCTTGCAAGGTTGGAAATAAATGAGACGCAAAAAGAGGCCTTGTCCGGGCAGCTAAGTCATATCCTTGCGTACATAGACAAACTTAAGGATGTTGATGTGGAAGGGGTGACCCCTTCCTCCGGGGCGGCCTTTTTAAATAATGTATTGAGAGAAGACCAGCTTTCTGGCTCCCCCGGACCGGATGTGACCCTGGCAAATGCGCCCGAACGGGACCAGGATTTTTATACGGTGCCCCGGGTTGTGTAATCGGTTTCTATGCACCTCGCATTTATGAAATAAGGAATAAATTGAATGGATTTACATGCACTTACCATGGCAAATGCCCATAAACTTCTGGCCCGGGGAAAAATTTCTTCTGTTGAGCTGACGTCTGCCTTTCTGGACCGGATCGAAGGCCATGACGATCGGATCGAAGCGTTTATCACTGTGGACAAACCGGGCGCTCTGGCCCAGGCGGCAAAGGCTGATGAACTCATTGCCAAAGGTCTTCAGTCACCTTTTACCGGCATTCCCATTGCCTTAAAAGATCTCTTGTGCACCCAGGGGGTGAAAACCACCTGTGCCTCAAAAATACTGGACAATTTTATTCCCCAGTATGATGCCACAGTGGTGGCAAAATTAAAGGCTGAACAGGCCGTTCTGATCGGAAAAACCAATCTGGATGAATTTGCCATGGGCTCGTCCACTGAAAATTCAGCCTTCAAGGTCACCCGAAATCCCTGGAACCTTGACCATGTGCCCGGTGGTTCCAGCGGGGGGTCTGCCGCTGCCGTGGCCGCTCAATTTTGCTGCGGCGCCCTGGGGACAGATACGGGCGGATCCATCCGCCAGCCGGCTTCCCATTGCGGAGTCGTGGGGCTCAAGCCCACCTATGGAAGGGTTTCAAGGTTTGGTCTTGTCTCCTATGCCTCTTCTTTGGATCAGATCGGTCCCATCACCCGGGATGTTGCGGATGCGGCCATGATGATGAATCTGATTTGCGGCAATGACCCAAAGGATTCCACCAGTGCCAGGATGGATGTTCCGAATTTCACCCTTGCCCTCCAACAAGTTGAATCCAAATCCCTTCGGGGCATGAAAGCCGGAATTCCAAAGGAGTATCTTGACGTGGAAGGAATTGATCCGGATGTGCTGGTCTTGTTTGACCGGGCCAAAAAGGTTCTTGAAGGACTGGGAGTGGAAATCGTGGAGATTTCTTTGCCCCATACCGAGTATGTGGTGGCGGCCTACTATATCATCGCCCCCTGTGAAGCCAGTTCAAACCTTGCCCGGTTTGACGGGGTTAGATACGGGTTCAGGGAACACGCTTCCCAGGACATCATTGAAATGTATAAAAAAACCAAGTCCAAAGGCTTCGGCCCCGAAGTCCAGCGCAGGATCATCATCGGTACCTATGCCCTGTCTGCCGGGTATTATGATGCCTATTACGGCCGGGCATCCCAGGTGAGAACCCTGATCATGGAAGATTTCACAAAGGCCTTTGACCAGTGCGATCTTATTTTATCCCCTGTGGCCCCGACCCCGGCCTTTAAGATCGGTGAAAATACAGGGGACCCGTTGACCATGTATCTGAGCGATATTTTTACCCTGTCTGCCAATATGGCCGGGGTTCCCGGTATCTCCGTCCCCGCAGGATTTTCTTCTTTGGGGCTGCCCGTGGGAATACAGATGATGGCAAAGCGGTTTGATGAAATGTCACTTTTAAGGGCAGGGTTTGGGTTTGAGCGTGCCCTTGATTTGAAGACAAGGTTTCCCGTCCTTTCATGATTTAAGGAGGTTTTTATGACAACGCTTCATCCCCAGGGGGAGTCTTTGAAAAAAGCAATCCTCTGGATTTCGGAAAAAAGAAAGAATGATCCTGGAATAAATCTTGGAAAGCTGGTGGACCAGGCCGCATTCCAATTTGATTTGAGCCCGAAGGATTCCGAATTCCTGCTGCGGTTTGTGAACCAGGAAAAAGCGTAACCCAGGGTCAAGGTCTTACAAAAATGGCAAAAATAAGAATTTTACCCGAGATCCTTTCCAACCAGATTGCCGCAGGAGAGGTGGTCCAGCGTCCCGCCTCAGTGGTAAAGGAATTGGTTGAAAACAGCATTGATGCGGGCGCCACAAGGATAACCGTTGAAATCGAGAAAGGGGGCAAGTCCCTGATCCGGATCAGCGATGACGGATGCGGGCTCGCCCGGGACGAAGCGCTATTGTCCATTGAGCGGTATGCCACCAGTAAAATTTTTACCAAGGAAGACCTGTTTTCCATATCCACCTTTGGCTTCAGGGGAGAGGCCCTGCCCTCCATTGCCTCTGTATCACGGTTTTGCCTTGTGTCCCGGACGTCTGCCTCTGATATCGGGACAAAAATTGAAATGACAGGGGGCAAGCTTGTCAGGGTTTCCGACGAGGGGGCACCCTGCGGGACCCTGGTGGAAGTAAAACATCTTTTTTTCAACACACCGGCAAGGCAAAAATTTTTAAAGGGAGAGAGCACGGAAGCCGGCCACATTGCGGATGCGGTTTCAGGGCTTGCCCTGGGCAACCCTTGTGTGGGCTTTCGCCTCTTTTTGAACAAGCGGCTGGTGAAAAATTTCCCCCCTGGCCAGGATCTGTTCCAGCGGTCTTTAATGGTGCTGGGAAATGATGCCGTCAATCAGATTTACCCCATCAATGGGCTTGAGGGTATGGTATCTGTAACCGGGGTCTGTGCCAATCCAGGGGTTACCAGAAGCACCTCCAACAGGATTTATTTATTTGTCAACAATCGCCTTGTTTATGACCGGGGGGTTGTGGCAGCTGTTTTTGCAGGATACCGGGGGCGGATCATGAAAGGCCGGTTTCCCATGGGAGTCATATGTGTGAAGCTTCCCTACGACCAGGTGGATGTCAATGTTCATCCGTCCAAGCGGGAGGTTAAGTTTTTGCTTCCGGGCCCGGTTTACCAGGCAGTGGGGCAGGCAGTCGGCAATGCTCTGGAAAAGGCCCAGACAAATGTCCTTGCCTATGCCAAGGGATCCGGAAAATTGACGGCTGTCAATCAAGGCCGAAAGGGGATCGAAAGCCTTGATCCTGTTGAAAAAGAACCTTCTTTTGCACTTCCCCGCCAGTGGTTTGAAACGCCACAGCCCCCACAGGTGGCCCAAACCGTCATGGACTGGAACACCACTACCCGGGACCGGCAAGCGGAAAACAAGACAGAATCCGCCTTTGTGCCGCCGGGTTTGACCGCCTTCGGTCCAGCGGCGCAAATGCGGGTGCTGGGACAGGTCATGGGTACCTATATTGTTGCGGAAAAAGACAATAGCCTGGTGCTGATTGACCAGCACGCCGCCCACGAAAGGGTGGTCTATGAAGCCTTGAAAAAACGGCACAAAACCCTGGATGTCCAAAGCCAGGATCTTCTGGTTCCGGAAGTTTTGGATCTCACCCACAGGGAAGCGGATGTGTTGTTGACAATTTTAGGCGAGTTGTCGGACATGGGGCTGAGAATTGAGCCTTTCGGGGGGACCTGCTTTGTGATAAAGGCAATTCCCAGTCTTCTGGATGAAAAAAACTTAAAATTTCTTGTCCTTGAAATTATTGAAACCCTTATGGAAGGGCAGTCCTTAAAAGATGGCTGGCGGGATTCAGCGCTTATATCCATGGCCTGCCATGGGGCCATCCGGGCCAACAAACCCATGAATATCAGGGAAATGACCCGGTTGCTGGAAGACCTTGAACGCTGTGACACCCCCCTTCATTGCCCCCATGGACGCCCCACCCTGATTGCCTTTGATTCGGTCCAGATGCAAAAGCTGTTTAAAAGACTTGTCTGATGGAGAACAAATGGGGTATATAATGCCTGGATTTTGCACCTGTTTTTACAAATTAATACTTGCGGGAACATTTGCAGGGCGATATAACAGAAGCAATTGCAGGTGGGGTAAGGGCCCCGTGTTCATATCCTGTTTGTTTTTAAGGTCTTATTTTTTTTTAAGATCTAAATTATTTAAGATCTAATTGAAGGAGTGGTATGTTGACGTCCAATAAACCGATGAAAAAGGGGTGGCTCTTTGCCGTCGCCTTATTGCTTTTAACCGTGTTGACTGTTAATTCCGGCATATGTGCAGACCCCCCCCGGCGTGTGGCTGTTTTTCCCTTTGCCATGAATTCGCCCCAGGACCTGGCCTTTTTGCAGAATGGTCTTTTTTCCATGTTGTCCTCACGCCTTGCAGATCCCGGCAAGGTGGATGTTTTGGACCGGGAAACCATTGAAAAATTTTTGGCCCAGGCCCAGAATTCCGATGCCACAAAAGGGGTTTTAAACGAATCCAAGGCCCGGATCATTGGGGCGGACATGGGTGTGGATTATGTTCTTTTCGGCAGCCTGACCCATTTTGGCGAGAGTGTCAGCCTGGATGCCAGGATGGTGGATATTGCAGGGGCAACGCCTGCCCTTACTTTTTTTGAACAGAGCAACAACATGGGGGATGTGATTCCTCTGGTGAACAGCTTTGCAGGCGACATCAACCAAAAGGTGTTCAACCGGAACATCAACAATGAACTTTACGCCCAACAGGCGCCCCAGGCGCCCGAAGCCCCCGGTGCCCTGCAGACTGCCGGCGGTATGATGGCCATGCAGCAGGGCGGTCAGCAGGGGTTTATTACCCATCTTAAATTTGAAGGGGTGATCGGGGCCATGGCAGCAGGAGACCTGACCAAGGATGGCCGGGTTCAGGTGGTGGCAGCAACGGACAGCGATCTTTTTATATATCAGCTTGAGGGAAATCGGCTGGTTCAGACTGAAAAATTGGAGTTTGATTCCAACCACCGCATTGTTTCCCTGGATATTGCCGATATCAATAAAAACGGATATCCGGAAATTTTTGTGACCAGTCTCACCGTACATAGGGACGGGCTTCAATCTTTTGTGATAGAGTATAATGGTACCAGCTATGTGACCCTGGTTAAAGATGAGTCCTGCTATTACAGGGTTATGAAAAAACCTGAGGGTGCGGCTCTTCTCTCCCAGGACAAGGGGAAGGGGCCTTTTAACGGTCAGGTTTATACCATGATGGCTTCCGGGGATGCCTATACAAGGGAAAAACGGATCCGCATGCCCAGATATACCTCTGTTCTCTCCCTTGCCCAGGGACCTGTGACTTCCGAAACTGCCAATGAGTATGTAATGATCAACGAGCACGGCCGGCTGATCGTGGCCAACGACAGCGGCAGTGCCGACTGGGAAAGTACGGAAAAATACGGTTTCAGCGGAAATTTTTGGCTCTTGCCCAGGAAGGATATCGATGCTTCTTTTCAGGAAATGGCCTATCTTCACCCCCGGCTAAAATTTAAGGACATCGGTTCCGACGGCAAGCAGGAATTGATTGTCGTGAAAAACAATGAGTACGGAGGCGGTGCCTTCGGCCGGTATAAACGCTTTAAGGATGCCCATATCGAGATGCTCGCCTGGAATGGCATTGCCATGGCCCCGGTATTTCAGACCACATCCGTCCAGGGGTGGATCAGCGATTTTGCCGTTGCCGATATGGACGGCGACGGAGAGGATGAACTCATCGTGTCCGTGGTGACCCAGGAGAAGCTCTCCATCCTTTCAAAGAGCCGGTCGTCCAACATAATTTCCTATAAACTGAAATAATTGATACCCTGTGAAAAAAAAGATTGACAACCCCATGTAAAACTGGTTTAACGATGTGTATTAATCTGGAACCAGGTGTTTAAAAGGAACGCCTGGCTTCGGTTTTCAGGTGGTGAACATTTTGTTCAAAAATCTAAAGGAGAAAAAGATGAAAAAATTAATGGTTATGGTTGCCGCTCTGGCAATGATTACAAGCTCTGCCTATGCCGCAGACTGGAATTTTTACGGGTCAGCCCGTATTTCTACATTTTATGTGAATACCGACACCATCAGTACCACAACTGAGAAAGACAACTACGAACAAGCCCTGCAGGGAAATGCCCGTATTGGTGCCAAGGTTAAAGTCAGTGATGAATTGACCGGTCGTTTTGAATATGGTGCAGCCGGTGGAAACGCCAATATCCGTTTGCTCTATGGCGAGTGGAATTTTGGTGCAGGTTCTTTCCTTGTGGGTCAGGATTATGCCCCCCTTAACTGGTTCTACTCTGACCAAGTTTTTGATGGTGACGCTGACCTGCTTCCCTATGGTGGTGTTTACTCCGGTCGTGTTGGCCAGTTGAAATTGACATTTGGTGGTTTCCAGGTTGCCCTGGTTCCTGCAGGTGTTTCCACTACAGGTGTTGCCGCTACTTCCACAGAAGTTAAAATTCCTGGAATCGAAGCTGCTTACGTTCTGAACCTGGACAACTTTGCCCTGAAATTTGGCGGTGGATACCAGACATATGAAGCCCAAGTTGGTGCAAGAACTTTTGATATTGATTCTTATGTAGTTGCCCTTGGCGCACAGGCTAATTTTGGTGCCTTCTATGCTGGCGGTAACGTTTATACCGGCCAGAATGCGGGTAACCTTATTTCCATCGATGTTGATGGGGGTCGTACCTGGAATGACGGCGTAGCTGTTCTTTCTGCTACCCAGGTTGTTGACAATGAAGTCTGGGGCGCAATGATTGCTGCCGGCTACAAAGTAAATGACATGTTCAACATTGAAGCTGGTTACGGCTATGTAAAAACAGAACTTGACAATGCTGCCAACACCGAAAACCAAGTTGATTCCTACTATCTGAACACCACCGTTACGCTTGCTCCTGGCGTGTTCTTTGTTCCTGAAATCGGCAGGATTGATGGTGACGAAGCTAATGATTTTGAAGTAACTTACTACGGCGTGAAATGGCAGATCAACTTCTAATTTGATTTAGAAGTATAATCCTACCGCCTGAAATGATGGAAACGGGCTGGTGATTACAAATCACCAGCCCGTTTTTTTTTAAATAAATGGTATCATCCACCAGCGGTTCTGGCATCATTGAGTTACCTCCCCCCTATTAATTTCCTTCTATCTGCAAAATATTCAGCAGTCAATAAACAAAGTTATCAAAGATGTTGACAAAAATTCTATTGATCTATTAAGTGGGAAAAGCATTTATCAATGGGATATTGCGTCTCCACTGAAAAAACAGATGTTTGAAAAGAGCATCCTGTTTTTTAATTCAGGTGGGAAATTGATTGTTACCCCTCAATTAAAGGAAAATGATGAAAAAAGTAATAGTTATGGTTGCCGCCCTGGCAATGATGACAAGCGTTGTCTCTGCTGCAGATTGGAATTTTTATGGTTCTGCACGTGTGGCGACTTTTTATGAGACAACAGAAGTAGACAACACACCCGATGTAAATGGGTATGATCAGAGTCTTCAGAGCAACGCCCGTATCGGTGCCGACGTCAAAGTTTCCGATGAACTGACCGGACGTTTCGAGTATGGTACAGGTGGCGGAAACGCCAATGTTCGTTTGCTTTACGGAGAATGGAATTTTGGTGCCGGCTCACTCCTTGTCGGCCAGGACTGGACTCCGTTGGTTATGTGGAATTCAAATCAGGTATGGGCGGCCGACAACGGTCTCTGGGGCGTTGGTGAGTATGGCGGACATCGTCTTGCCCAGCTGCAACTTATAATGGGCGGTTTCAGACTGGCTCTCATGGCACCGGATGTTGATTTTATTGATGCCGGCAACGATCTTAATTCGGGGTCTGGAAACTACGCAACAGAAGTTAAAATACCTGCCATTGCATTAAAATATATTTACGCAGCTGATAACTATAACCTTAAGGCTATGGCAGGTTATAGTAGCTTCGATATTTTGAGGTCAGCCGGTGATAAAAGTGTTGATTCCTATGTTTTGGGTATTGGCGCTGATGTCTCCTTTGGCAATTTCTGGGTTGGTGCTTCAATCCATGGTGGCTCCAATGTTGGTAACCTGGGTAATGAGTGGGTTAATGATACGTATACCGGAACAGGTTATGCCTCATATGATGGTACGGTTCTGACGGATAACGATGCTATGGGTTATGAATTCGTTATTATTTATACAGTGAATGATATGGTCGCTCTTGAGGCGGGTTATGGTCATTGTGAAACAGAGCTTGATGTGGCCAATTCTACCAAAGATAAAGTAAATTCTTATTACTTCCAGACGCCCATCACCCTGGCTCCCGGCGTCGTCATCACCCCTGAAATCGGTGTGGTTGACTTTAAAGAAAACGGTCAGGCGAAAACCACTTATTTGGGCGCCAAATGGCAGATTAATTTCTGATTAAAACGGAATTCACGTTTAACTCATACCAACTGAATAGTAACGGGTTGGTGATCTTACGGATCACCAACCCGTTTTTTTTCGTGCGATTCAGGTTAAAAATAAATTTTTGTTTGGATTTTGTAAAAAAGTGTTGCCAAAGAGGTTGACAAGGGATATGTGAATCTATTAAGTGTATTTGTAAACAGCGTTTATAAAAGGAACGCTTGGTCTCCCTAAAAAAAAACAGGTGTTTAAAAGGAGCGTCCTGTTTTTTAATTCAGGTGGGAAACGGATTCTTAACCCCTCAATTAAAGGAAAAAAGATGAAAAAACTAATGGTTTTGGCTGTACTGCTCGTATTCATTACGGGTTCTGCCTATGCCGCAGACTGGAATTTTTACGGTTCTGCCAGGGTTCAAACCACTTACACCAACTTTAAAGCAAGTCCGTTTTCGCCTAGTGCGGCTGCTCTGGGACTGGCTCTTGGTAATGAAACCAGTAATTATGAACAAAAACTTTATGGCAATGCCCGTATCGGTGCCAATGTAAAAGTCAGTGATGAATTGACCGGTCAGTTTGAATACGGTGCCCAGAGTAGTACCGCTAATATCCGTATCCTCTGGGGTGAATGGAATTTCGGCGCAGGTTCCCTGGGTGTTGGCCAGAATTATACCCCCCTGCTGTTTCCCTATTCCAACCAGACTTACAGCATTGACACGCTCAACAAGGGCGACCACAACATGAGTACCTTTGGTATGCTGTACGGCGGCCGGAAAGCTCAGATCCGCTTGGAATTCGGCGACTTTCAGATTGCTGCAGTAGAACCTAAAACATTGGTTTCACTACCGGTTGGTCTCACTGCAATTGGAAGACAGCAACCTACCACAGAAGTCAAGTTTCCCTCCATCCAGGCCAAGTACAAATTTGATTTTGATAATGGCCATATTTCAGCGGCTGCAGGTTATCAAACATTTGATGTTTTGAGCGGTGCTTCGACCTATTCTGTCGACTCCTATATCCTGGGCCTGGGGGGACGTATTGATTTTGGCGGTCTCTATTTCAAGGGAAATGTCTGGGGTGGACAGAACGTCGGTAACATGGCAGATATTCTTGTAAATCAACAACTATGGTCCACAACAGGAAATGCAGGTTCATCTAATTTCGACGGTGACGGTTGGGGCCTTGCCCAATGGACTGGTACAGGGTTGAACGACAGAGATGCTATCGCGGCATTGATTGTGGCCGGATATAAAATCCGTGAAGGCCTCTATCTGGAAGCCGGTTACGGCTATGTGCAAACCGAACTTGACGTTGTAAATTCTGTTGAAGATGATGCAGATACTTACTATGCCCAGGCCACAATTTTTCTGGCACCCGGTGTTTTCCTTACCCCTGAAATCGGTCGGTGCGATATGAAACAAGCCAATCAATCGGTTGTTACTTACTACGGCATCAAATGGCAGATCAACTTCTAATTTAAGCAGATTTAGCGTTTAATCAAAACCACCTGAATGATACAAGGCTTGGAAATCTTTGATTTCCAAGCCTTTTTTTATCTTATGAATCGTGTTCGGTCTGAAGAAAGCGTTTCCCTCGGAAGGCGATACTTATGTATTTTTAATGGGTAGCACCGTATAGCCTAAAGATAGTAAACCATAGTAGGTCGGTATGCTCGGGGCTGACGGGCCTTCCGGGTATTGGATAGAAAGAACCTTGCAAAAGGACTAAGGCCGGTTTTGGTGGTCATTGTTGGCTTTAAGGTGCTCAAAAGAAACTATGGCTACAATTTTATAAACTCTGATGGCTGAT
>VMSR01000189.1 GCA_013792075.1 Desulfobacula sp. | reverse complement strand
CTGGACCATTACCTGGACCTTCGGGTTGACCTGTCCAAGGTGTTGTTCATCTGCACTGCCAATACCCTGGATACAATTCCAAGCCCCCTTCTGGACCGTATGGACCGGATCAATCTGTCCGGGTATATCACGGCGGAAAAAATGGAGATAGCCAGGAAGCACCTCTGGCCGAAGTTGTTAAAACGCAATAACCTGACGTCAAGTATCATTACCATCACCGACCCCACCATCCAATATCTCATCGAGGGATATGCCAGGGAGGCCGGGGTCAGAGGTCTTGAAAAACTGCTCAACAAGATTATCCGAAAGAGTATTGTCACTATTTTAAAAGAAAAAAAGAAAAAAATCAGGATTAATATCAAATCCCTGGAAGGATATCTGGGGTCTCCTTTTTTTTCCAAAGAAAAGCAGATGAAAGGGGTGGGTATTGTTACAGGGCTTGCCTGGACCCAGATGGGAGGTGCCACCCTTTCCATCGAGGCGGTAAAGGTTCACGGGAAGACCTCCGGGTTTAAGATCACGGGCAAGCTCGGGGATGTGATGCAGGAATCTGCCGCCATTGCCCTGTCCCATGTCCGGTCAAACCTCAAGACCTTCGGTATTGCCGAAGACTATTTTGACGATGCCTTTATTCACATCCACGTGCCCGAGGGGGCAACCCCCAAGGACGGTCCCAGCGCAGGGGTTACCATTACCACAGCCCTGGTTTCTTTGGGGCTTGGCAAGGCTATCCAGCGGCCCCTTGCCATGACCGGTGAAATCACCCTGACCGGAGATGTGCTGCCCGTGGGCGGAATAAAAGAAAAAATCATTGCTGCCCGGCGTATCGGGATCAATGAGATTATCCTGCCAGCCGGGTGTTCCAGTGAATTTGAGAAGCTTCCCGGACATATCAAGGAAGGGATTGACTTTCATTTTGCGAAAAAATACAAGGATGTCTTTGATATCGTGTTTAAAAAATAATTGCGGGCAGAGCGGAAAGGCCAAAAGAGACATAAGTGTTTCTTTTGGCCTTTCTTAAAGTCGGTAGTCTGTTAAATTGAGGCACAATTCACTGGATAGGGTTGTGTGTAAAATTTGATAAACGCTTATGTCTCATCAGGCCGGAAAAATGCGGCCTTACTCCCTTTTACTCAAAAAGATTTATGACATTTTTTGCCGAGGCATTGGCCTGTGCCTGTGCAAATGCCTGGGTTTTCCCCAGCAGCTTAATTTTGTTCAAGTTCATTGATTCTTCGGCAAAATCCAGGTCTTCAATTCCAGATGCTGCAGAAATCGTATTGATCATGGCGTTGGAAAGGGTGTTGATGGAAGAAGACAGCTGGTTTGCAATTGAACCGACCTTGGATCGTTGTTGTCCTAAAGTTTCCATGGCGGCATCCGCAAGTTGAATGGCATCTTGGGCGCCTTCTTCGGTGGAGACCTCAATATCGCTTAAGGAACCAAGGGTTTCATGGGCCACCTGGCCGGGATCTATTGACCCCAAAGATATGGTAAGGGTATCTCCAGCTTCGGTCCCCACCTGGAATTGTTTGTCAATAAAATTGCCGGACAAAAGTGTCTGACCATTAAATGTGGTGTTCCGGGCAATATCTTTCATGCTTTGAAGGGATTTGCCGATATCCGCCTGGATCGCAAGCCGGCTTTCAGGGGATTGGGCAGCACTTGCCGCCTGAATGGCTTTGGCACGAATATCCTGGACAATGTTGGACGCCTTTTCCAGAGCGCCGTCTGCCACCTGGGTGATGGAGATGGCATCGTTTGAATTTCTTATGGCCTGGCCATATCCCATTGCCTGGCTTTCAAAGGCATTGGCAATCGCCATGCCCGAGGCGTCGTCCGATGCCTTGTTGACTTTTTTGCCTGTAGAAAGGCGCTCAAGTGATTCCAATAATGCCCTATGGCCTTTCAGAAGCTGATTGCTAAAAAAAGTACTTCCGGTATTTGTTTTTAAACCCATATGGCCTCCTTGAATTTTTTTGTTTGTTCGTAATCAATATTAAGGAAAATCAAAAATAAATCAAGGGCTTAGTTTCCCTTTGCACTCCTCGATGCCTAGACCAAGGCCCGTATGGTTTGCCAGGCGGATTCCGGGATCTGGGCACCCATCACCTGGCAGACCTCGTATCCGCAGGCAGATCCGAGTTGTCCGCTTTTTTCAACGGAAAATCCATTGGCAATGCCGAATAAGAATCCTGCGGCCCAGAGATCCCCGGCACCGGTTGTATCCTTTGGTTCATTTCCGGAGATGGGTTCAATCCGGGTGACCTTGCCGTTAAGGCAGACATGGCTTCCGCGTTTCCCCAGCTTTAAAACGGCATAGGTAACATCCCGGGACAATATTTCCATGGCCCGGGCTTCATCTTCAAAACCCGTATATGCTTTTGCCTCGTCTTCATTGGCAATGAGAATATCCACATATTCTTTGACAATATCGCTTAAAAGGGCTTTTGAGGCATTGACCACCTCAAAACTGGCAAGGTCCAGGGCAATGAGGGTGCCGGCGGCCCTGGCCGCTTTCACCGAGGCCATCATCAGGTCCGGATTGAAAAGCAGGTAGCCTTCAATCACACTGATGGCTGTCTCTTCAAATAAAGCGGGTGTGATCCCGGACGGATCCAATTCTGTGGAAGCCCCCAGGAAAGTGAACATGGAACGCTGGGCATCCGGGGTGATAACCGACAAGACCTTGCCTGTGGGAGAAGAAGAGATGGAGAGTCTGGGTTCCACATGGCAGGAGCGAATCTTGGATTCAAAGGTTTTTCCATAGGTGTCGTCTCCCCGCCGGCCGATAAACCGGGCATCCCCTCCCAGGTTGCCCACACCGACGATGGTGTTGCAGGCGGCGCCTCCGGGGACAATAACAGGGGACTGGGCGGTTTTGGACAGGATCAACTCAATGTCATGGTCCTGCACAAGGGTCATTCCTCCCTTTGTTTTACCAAGCCCCTGTAAAAAGTCATCGGTTTCATTGATGAGTACATCCACAAGTGCGGACCCGATTCCGGTGATGCGTTTTGATTTTGGCATAGTGTTTCTCCCTAAAATATTTTTTTAACTTTCCTGGGGCTTTCTTTTATCATGGTATTTGCCAGAATCATAAAAGCTGACACCCAATTGTCAAGGGAAATCTGGTATTTTATTCAAATATGAACATATCTTGATATATTTTTTGGACGCCATTGACAAATGAAACATAAAAAATTATTAATATCCTTAAGGAAATCTTAAAATATTTTTATATTTGAACGGCACCATCCAAAGATACTAAAGTATCATCAAATAAAAGGAGTTTGGAATGTCAGAAAAAAAATCATCCTTGTTTACCTCTGAATCCGTTACAGAAGGCCATCCCGATAAAGTTGCAGACGCAATATCAGACAGCATTTTAGATGCCATCATGGCCGAAGACAAAAAATGCAGGGTTGCCTGCGAAACTCTGGTGACCACAGGACTTGCCATGGTTGCCGGTGAAATCACCACAGATTGCTATGTGGATATCCCGGCAGTGGTTCGAAATACCATTAAAGAGATTGGATACAATTCATCCAACATGGGTTTTGACTGGCAGACCTGTTCGGTTATTACCAGCATTGATCAGCAGTCTCCCGATATTGCCCAGGGGGTTGATGAGGGTGCGGGCCTTTATAAAGAGCAGGGAGCCGGCGACCAGGGGCTGATGTTCGGCTTTGCCACCAATGAAACCGAAGAACTCATGCCCATGCCCATTATCTATGCCCATCGGCTCACCAAACGTCTGGCCCAGGTCCGGAAAAACGGTGCCCTTGATTTTTTAAGACCTGACGGCAAGTCCCAGGTAACCATTGAGTATGTGGATGGAAAACCCATGAGGGTTGACACCATTGTCGTTTCCACCCAGCATTCTCCGGATGTCTCCTATGACGACCTGAAGGCTGCCGTGATTAAAGAGGTCATCAAAAAAGTGATTCCTGAAAATATGATGGACGGGGATACCCGGTTTTTCATTAACCCCACCGGCCGCTTTGTCGTGGGGGGGCCCATGGGTGACTGCGGGGTGACAGGACGTAAAATCATCGTGGATACCTATGGCGGACAGGGCAGTCACGGGGGCGGGTGTTTTTCCGGCAAGGATCCTTCAAAGGTGGATAGATCAGCCTCTTATATGGGCCGATATGTGGCCAAAAATATAGTGGCAGCAGGCCTTGCAGACAAGTGCGAAATCCAGGTGGCCTATGCCATAGGCGTTGCCGAGCCGGTCTCCCTGCTGGTGGATTTCATGGGAACCGGTAAGATTTCCGAAGCCCGTGCCGTTGAAATCGTAAAAGAGGTTTTTGACATGAGACCGGCTGCCATCATCAAAGAACTGGATCTTCTGCGCCCCATTTATAGGAAAACTTCTTCCTATGGGCATTTTGGCAGAAAAGATCCGGATTTTTATTGGGAAAGGACCATCAGAGCGGACCAGATAAGAAATCTGGCCGGTTTATAAGCGCTTATCCTTGTGACCAATACCAATGCCGCCCGAACCTGAGAAGCTGTTACCGAGGGACGGGCGGTCTTTTTGGTTTTGTGATTGACCCGGGATAATAAATCCTGTATCCTGTCTTCATAATACAAATCAACATAGTTTGATATGATCATACAAGACAAAAAAAACACTATCCGAAAAAAACAGAGAAAAAGGAGTACCCCATGGAAAGCAAAGATCCTCGTTTCATTGATCTTGATCTGGATTTGAAATACAAGGTCAAAGATATCGGGCTTGCCGAAGACGGCCACAAGGACATGCAATTGTCTGAAAAAGAAATGCCGGGCCTTATGGCCATTCGTGAAAAATACGGTCCCCAAAAACCCCTTGCAGGGCTGAAAATCATGGGCAGTCTCCACATGACCATCCAGACCGCCATGCTCATCGACACCCTTTATGAACTGGGGGCTGATATTCGCTGGGCAACCTGTAATATCTTTTCCACCCAGGATCATGCGGCTGCTGCCATTGCCCAGAAAGGTTCGGCAGCTGTTTTCGCATGGAAGGGTGAAACCATGGAGGAATTCTGGTGGTGCACGGAACAGGCCCTGATATGGCCCGACGGCACAGGTCCGGATCTGATCGTTGACGATGGGGGGGATGCCACCCTGTTTGTCCATCAGGGCGTAAAGGTGGAGAAAGATCCATCTATATTGAAAAATGCGACCCACAGCGTGGATGAACGTTGTCTCATGGAACGTCTCCGGGTAAGCCATGGCCAGGACAATCAGAAATGGACACGAATTGCCAAGAAAATCAAGGGTGTTTCCGAGGAGACCACCACCGGCGTTCACAGGCTTTACCAGCTGGCCGGCAAAAAGGAGCTGCTTTTTCCAGCCATCAATGTCAATGACTCGGTTACCAAATCAAAATTTGACAACCTGTACGGGTGCCGTGAGTCTTTGGCCGATGGTATCAAACGGGCCACAGATGTGATGCTCGCAGGGAAAACCGTTGTCGTGGCCGGATACGGGGATGTGGGCAAAGGCTGTGCCGCATCCATGAAAGGATATGGTGCCATTGTTCTGGTGACGGAAATTGATCCCATCTGCGCTCTCCAGGCTGCCATGGAAGGGTTTGAGGTCGTTACCATGGACGCTGCAGCAACCCGGGGGGATATCTTTGTGACAGCCACGGGCAATTACCATGTTATAACGGGCAGGCATATTGAACAGATGAAGGACGAGTCTATCATCTGTAATATCGGTCACTTTGACAATGAGATCGAAATGAGCTATCTGGACAACCATCCCAAGGCTGTAAAACTCAACATAAAACCCCAGGTGGATAAATGGACCCTTGAATCGGGCCGGTCGGTTATTGTACTGGCAGAAGGCCGTCTGGTAAATCTGGGATGTGCCACGGGGCACCCCAGTTTTGTGATGAGCAACAGTTTTTCCAACCAGACCCTGGCCCAGATAAAACTGGCCCATGAAAAACTGGAAAACAAGGTGTATACCCTGCCCAAGGAACTGGATGAAGAGGTTGCACGCCTCCATTTGAAAAATTTGTCCGTGACCCTTACAAAACTGACCCAGGAACAATCTGATTACCTCGGGATCCCCGTGAACGGACCCTATAAATCAGATCACTATAGATATTAAACACTATTATTTTATTATATCACGGGGCAGGATTTTTGTGCCCCGTGATTTTTTTTAACATGGGTGGCGGCAACCGGATATGCAAGTGCTCCGGAAGACTGCAGGATGCACAGTTTATGTGAAGCAAGGTATAAATTTAAAAAAATGAATTTTGTAATATTCTGATATAAGCCGTTAATTCGGAAGGTTAACCTAAAATTTGTCTGATCGGGATCCAACAAGTTCAAAAAAATAAACTTTTCAAGGACCCACTCCCTGTTATTGGGGTCACCGGAGAGCGGGCGGCAAGGACGGATAAAATAAATTAATATCAAATTGTCTTTAAAAACAGATAGTTTATGATTTGTGTAAAATTGTTTTATGGATGTGGCATGGCCGTTGCATTAGAAGAAATTACTAAATAAATAATAAACTTTTTCATCTTTATTCCTTTTCTGGGAAAGGCTGCCGGGTAACAACTTGGCAGCCTTTTTTAGTTTTGGAAGACAAAACAGTTCTCCAGGCGTCGTTCAATTTCCGAAGTGACCAGGTTGTATGAAACCGAATCCATGTCCTGGTAGCGTGTTTTAAACTCTAATGCCATAATGGGCGCCGGCAGATAGGCAATCTCGGGCATAAAAGCGTCCTCAAGAAGAACCAGTTGCATTCGCTGCTGCAATTGCCGGGCCCGGTTTTGGCCGGCAATTGCCATCTCACCGATTTTTACCCCGGCCTTGTCTGCGGCAAGGTCTGAAAAACTGAATCCGGAACCATTCTTTGCGTCATCCACCTCCTTGGCAAGTCCGATAAAACTGGCCAGTCTGCCAGAGGTTGAAACCGTAAGGGCTGCGGAAACCAGAAAATGCTGGGCCAGGTCCTCTCTGTTGCGGAGAAGAAGTTTTGTGGGGGTAAGGGCTGCAATTTTATCTTCAAGCGCGGGATCGATGACCGCTTCCAGGCGCTGGCCGGTAACCCAAAGTGCCAATACCTGGAAAAGGGCTTTGTTCTCCTGGACAGGGGTTCCAAATAGTTCTGATTGTCCGGAGGCAAAGGCAAACATGGGCTGCAACAGGGCGACAAGGGGGGTCGGCCTGCCAAGGGCTTGCTGGGAAAGTCTGGCCAGTTCGTTGTGGTATCTCACCAGCCGTGCCTGGTGGTCCGGCGGGATAAGCTCTTTTTTGATTTGGGTTTTCAGATTTTCGGCTGCCATAGGAGTCAATTCATACCGAAGCATTGGGGGAGTGCCGTTAATAAAAATTTGTTTTATCCCTTTACGGGTTTTGTAGAGGTTTTCATAGGGGCCCAGGTGCAGGAAAAACTGGTGAAGACCGGCCAGCAAAGGTTTGGCAATGGCTTCTGGTATAAGGATTCGTCCGATCTTAATGGCGTAAATCCCCAGAAGACCGCCTCTTTCTTTGACCATCACAGACAGGTTGATATAGTTTCCCAAAAAGTTTTCGGGTATTTTTAGGGTGACAGTGGCAGTTAATAAACCGGGAGACAGTTTTACCCGGGAGACAAAACTTTGAATTCCCATTCCCTTTGAAACGCCATATTCCAGCAATAGAGAGAGATCTGTCTCGGAAAGGGGCATGGTTTTTCCAGGGCTTTTTGTATTCTTGTCAAATCTGTGTTCCCGGATGATGTCTTTGACCTGTTGGATATTGTTTTGGGAAAGGGAAGTTTTGGGAAGAACATGGGGATACCTTTCTATGGCGAGTATGGCAAAGGCAATCGGCAGCAGGAGGACACTTACAAAAAACAAAAAAAAGAATCGTTTAAAAAGCGTTTTCATGCTGTTATCTGCTTTAATAAACGGATGATTTCATCGTTTTCCGGAAAACGGTTTTCCTGGTGTTTTGAAAAAACAAGCCTGCCATCCGCCATAATATCATACACACCATTGGACCCGGCAATCAGTTCTGGAAAGGAGCCCAGTTCCTGTTTTATGGTGTCTGCCAGACCGGCAGCCCGTGGTTGATAATTTCAGACGGAACAATAGGTGATTTTGATATCCATTTTCTCTGCCTTCTAAAATAGTGGAATTGATGGGATACGATTCTTGGAATCCTTTGTAACAATTTTTTTAGGATTGTTCAAATTAAATGGGATTTATCCGGATCACTAGTATTTAACGCAAAAAGACTCGACAAGCATCACAGAATGGTTTTTAATGCATGGGGTCAGGATTTCTTTATGGCATTTTGTTCGGTCCGATCATGACCGATTGATAAAAAGCAAAAACGTCTGACCCAGAACAGCAGCGCCAAGGTTTAAAAGCTGAGAAAATGAAAAAATACTTAAAAAGGAGTTTCCATGCGCTTCCATATGCCTGTAAAACTTTATTTTGGTCCTGGTGAGATTCAAAATCTGACCCGGATACTTTCCCATGAGTTAAAGGTGAAAAACCCGATTATAGTGACAGATAAGGGCATTGCGGCTTCAGGTCTGCTTGGGACTGTGACCCGGATGCTCCCGGGGATACGGGTTTTTGATGCCATTGAAGCAAACCCGAAATCCGATACCGTTAATGCCATTGCCCAAGAGTTGCGTCAGATAAAACCGGATCTGATTATCGGTCTTGGCGGGGGAAGCCCTCTGGATGCCGGCAAAGCCCTGGCGCTTTTGGCAACCAATGCGGGAAAAATTGAGGATTACGAGGGCCGTGAAAAATATATCAATGACCCCCTGCCGTTTCTGGCCATACCCACCACCTGTGGCACGGGCAGTGAAGTGACCTGGGTGTCGGTAATCACCGATGTAACCCGGAAATTTAAAATGAGCATAAAGGGACCCAAATTGTATCCGGCTGTTTCCATTGTGGACCCGGACCTGCTCAAAACCCTGCCCAAAGCCATGATTGCCGCAACCGGGCTGGATGCCTTGACCCATGCTGTTGAGGCCTATTTGTCAAAGCCTGCCACGCCCATTACCGATACGAATGCCCTTGCGGCTGTGCAATTGATTTTGGGTGCTGTGGAAGGCGCTTTTACAGACATTGAAAACAATCATTGCGATCGGGAAAATCTGATGTATGGGTCTACCATTGCAGGCTTTGCCTTTGGCAATTCCGATGTGACCGCGGTTCACTGTATTTCCGAATCCATCGGGGCCCTTTATGATGTGCCCCATGGGGTGGCCAATTCCATTTTTCTGCCCCATGTACTGGCCTATAATCTTGTGGCCTGTATGGAGAAAATGGCAGATCTTGCCCGGAAATCGGGTTTTTCAGCCGTTGATGACAGGGTTGCAGCCCAATTGTTCATCACCCATATAACACAACTTTCCAAGCGTCTGGGGATACCGTCGTTCAAAGACCTGAACATTGCCAGGAATCAGTTTGAGACCATAGCAGACATGTCCTTTTGCAACAATTCAAATAGCTCCAACCCCAGGCCCCTGGAGCAAACGGATTATCTGAAAATACTGGAATCGGCATTTGTTAATAACAAGGAGTGTTGTGGTGGAGTTTAATCCCTGCGTGAAGCACCAGCTCATCCGGAAAATTGCCAGAGAATTTTCCGAAAATGAGATCAAGCCACAGGTTGCAGAACTGGACAGGGACGCAAGGTTCCCCCATGATATTATTGAAAAAATGAAACCCCTGAACTTTTTCGGGCTTCAGGCTCCCAAACACCTTGGCGGGGCAGGGCTGGACTCTATCAGTTATGCCATTGTCGTCGAAGAAGTGTCCCGGGTGTCGGCTGCCCTGGGGCTTTGTGTGACCGTTCACAACAGTGTGGGCATCTATCCCATCTTAAAATTTGGCACCCAAGAGCAGATTGAACGGTTTGTCCCGGCCATGGCCGCAGGCGACTCCATCGGTGCCTTCTGCCTGACCGAAGCCAACGCCGGATCCGATGCCGGGGGAGTGGAAACAACGGCCAGAAAAGTTCAGGACGGGTATGTCATCGACGGGACCAAAATTTTTGTGACCAATGGCGGTGTGGCCGGCACCATCCTGGTTTTTGCAGTGACAGAAGACGAAAAAAAATCCGCCAACGTCTTTATCGTGGAAGATGACCGTCCCGGATTTTCGGTGGGAGAAATAGAAGACCTCTGCGGCATGCGGGCCAACCCTGTTTCTTCCCTGTTTTTTGAAGATTGCAGGGTGCCCGATGAAAATCTGTTGGGCAAATCGGGCCAGGGATTAAAGATCGGGCTTACCGGACTTGATACTGGGCGTATCGGTATTGCAGCCCAGGCCCTTGGCATTGCCCAGGCTGCTTTTGAAGATTCCGTCGCCTATGCCAAAGAACGCCAGCAGTTTAACCAACCCATTTCCCGGTTCCAGACCATCCAGAATTATCTGGCAGACATGGCAACCCAGATTGATGCAGCAAGGCTTTTGGTCTATCGGGCAGCCGATTATAAGGACAGGAACCTTCCTTTTTCCGCCCAGGCCTCCATGGCCAAGCTTTATTGCAGCGACACGGCAAGAAAGGTCACGGATATGGCGGTTCAAATCCACGGCGGCTATGGGTACAGCAAGGAATATGACGTGGAACGGTATTTCAGGGATGCCAAGGTGACCCAGATTTATGAGGGCACAAGCGAGGTACAGCGAATGGTCATTGCAAGGAATATTCTGACCCAACCCAGCTAACCCCCCAGGACGACTAGGTAAAAACAATGAAAATGTTTAAGATACTTGTATGTATAAAACAGGTGCCCATGGTTTCCGAACTTCCCTGGGATTCCAAAACAGGCACTCTGAAACGGGAACTGGCCCAGGGCATGATGGACCCTTCCTCAAGGCGGGCCCTTGAGGCCGGACTTCAAATCAAGGAAACCCGGGCAGAACTGGGGGAAAAAACCCAGATAATCGTGCTGTCCATGGGGCCTCCCATGGCCATGGAAATCCTTTACCAGGCCAAGTCCCTGGGAGCGGATAAGGGGATCTTGCTTTCCGACCGGGCCATGGCAGGGGCGGACACTTTTTTGACTTCTTTTATCCTAGCCAGGTTTATAAAAAAAGAAGTTCCGGATGTGGATCTGGTGCTCTGCGGTTCCCAGACCAGCGACAGTGAAACCGGCCAGGTGGGACCCCAGCTGGCAGAGGAATTGTCCATCCCGGCCATAGGGTATGCCGCTGATATCCAATTGCAGGGACAAATGGTTCGGGTCCATCGCCATGTGGATGATTTTTTTGAAGTCCTTGAGATGGACCTTCCCGGCCTTGTCACCATTGACCAGGCAGCTTACACTCCCCGGTATGCAGCCTTCGGAGGGGTACAGGATGCCTTTGAAACGGCTGATATCATCCAGGTGGATGCAAGGCGCTTGGGACTTGATGAAAATTTTAATGCGGTAAAGGATTCTCCCACCCGGATTGTGGATGTCTATTCCCCCACCACCCGAAAAGAAAACAGGGTGTTAAAAGGGACGGCCAAGGCGGTTGTGGACCAGCTTTTTGAAGACTATGGGAAAATTATCAGCAGCGCCATGGGCAAGGACCTGAAGGGCCAGGGGGAGAAAATATGACAACAGCAACTGATATATGGGTATTGGGTGATTACCGGAACTATTTCCAAAGCCGGGTCACCCTCCAGATCCTTGCCCGGGCCACACACCTTGCCGCAAGCACAGGGGGAAAAGTCTGTGCCGTGGTATTCGGCCATGGGATGGATGAATATGTGGGGGAGTATATTGCCCATGGGGCAGAAAAGGTCTATGTAGTGGATGATCCGGCATTAAAGACCTATGCTGTTGAGACCTATTCATTTCTCATGACCCGGCTGGTGGAAAAATTTAAACCGGCAACCCTGCTGGTGGGGGCCACCCGTTTTGGGCAGGAGATTGCCCCCCGGGTGGCAAAACAATTGAAAACCGGGCTGACAGCCGATTGCATTGACCTTGAAATTGATCCCAAGGGCCGTCTGGTCCAGATCGCCCCTTCCTTTGGGGGAAATCTGATCGCCCGGATCATCACGCCTCACAAAAGACCCCAGATGGCCACCATCCGTCCGGGAACCTTTCAGGAACTTGTCCATGACGGTACGGCCAAAGGCCAGATCATCCGTCTGGCGTTGCCGACAGATATGCCCACAGAAAAAATTCGGTGTATTTCCTCTGAATACAAACCCTCCAAGGCCAAGGGGATCGAAAAGGCCGATATTGTGATCACTGGCGGCAGAGGAATGGGCAGCAAAGGTAAATTTAAAAAATTGTTTGAGTTGGCCGCACTCATGAATGGGGAAGTAGGTGCAACCCGGCCCGTGGTATATGCCAACTGGATAGGCCATGACGCCCTTGTGGGCCAGGCAGGAAAAGCGATCAAACCCAAGATTCTTTTTGCCTTCGGGATCAGCGGGGCCATCCAGCATACGGCTGCCATTGCGGATGCAGATTTCATTGTGGCCATCAATAAAAACCCCAACGCCACCATGATGCGAATGGCAGATGTGGCCATTGTGGCAGATGCCAACCAGGTATGTTCCGGGATTATCCGGGCCATAAAAGAAAATATCAGGGATTGACCGGATTCATCGGATAAAGGGAAAAAATATGCATGCATTTGACAGGGATATCGGGTTTGTTCAGAAATCAGACAATGTGTTGACTGCCACCATGTCAGATCAATGGTCCATTAACCATGTGCCCAACGGCGGATACATTATGGCCATGGTGACCCGGGCCATGCTGGGGGATGATAAAAATCTTGTCACCTGTATTGCCACGGCAAACTATATGGAGCGGTGTGACCCTGCACCTGCTCAAATTTTTGTGGAAACCATTGGCGAATCAAGGCATTTTATCCGGAAGCAGGCCCGGCTTGTTCAGGAAAACAAAGAGAGAATTCGGGCCATGGCAACTTTTATAAAGCCTGGGGATACGCCTCTGCCCCACCACTATGAAAAAGAACCTGAACAGATGGACCCGCCGGATCTGTGCTTGAAAGTCCCGTCCATGGGGGGCGGATATTCTCTTTTTGACCAGGTGGACATGCGGCTGGATCCCGGGTGTGCCGGGTGGACAAGCGGAACCCTGACGGACAGATCTGTTCAGAAAGGATGGATCCGGTTTAGAGAAAAACGCGAAATTGATGTGCCGGCCATTACTTTTTTTGCCGACTGTTTTCCCCCCTGTATTTTTGCCAGCCGGGGCATGCTTGCCTGGGTTCCCACCATTGAATATTCCGTGAATGTCAGGCAATTGCCCAAGGCGGGCTGGTTGCGGGGAATTTTTACCACCCGGTTTATCTCCAGCGGTCTGGTGGAAGAAGACGGAGAACTTTGGGACGAAGCGGGGAGTTTGATTGCCATTTCCCGACAGATTGCCAAATATCACCCACCCCTGAACTAAAGGGCGGGGAGGCTGGGAAGATTTTTGTAAGGCCTTGGTCTTGGGGCTGGCATAAAAAAAGACAGCCACCCTGGCAAGGGGCGGCTGCCTTTTTTGGAGGCAAAACAAATACTACATTAAGGAGGGTTGTTTGTCTATCCTGCTACATCGACCCCAGTGTCGCATCCGATGGAGTCAACGGTTTCACATTCAAAGTTAGATTGTCTTGTGTCTACATGGCCAATTTCTCTTTCTTCGTCGCTTTCAATATAGTTGTTGCTGCTGTTATATTCGCTCATGGCAATATCCTTTCTGTGGTTTGTGTTATTCTTTTTTTCTGCTGTCAAACAATCCGGCTTGCGGTTGTCCTTTGTGTGTTAAATACACTATGCGCATAAAATCATAAGTTGTCAAGTAAAAAGTTTATCAATCCTAACTTTATTGTGTGGAATGAAATTTTGCCCTGGTGCCCTGAAAAAAGCCTGAATTCTTCTTGACTTGTCCTTTCCCGAATTTTATAAATGAACTACAATGCATCAAGTGTCTTAACTGTCCATACCTTCTCGCGCTCAAAGGCCGGGCAGATAGAAAGTATTTCCTTGAAATTCCATGAAGAGCGCTTAGACTTTAAGGAAAGGCAACCAACCATAACCCACAAAAGGTGATTTCATGACAGAAATGATTTTTGATTTTTTGAGCAAGGTCGGTTTTGTACATCCGCTTCATCCTGCCCTGACCCATATTCCCATGGGAATGGCCATGGGAGCGGTGGTCTTCAGGCTCGCTTCTTTTTTGCCCAGACTGAAGTTTTTGGCAAAAACAGGGTATCATTGTGTTATCCTGGGGCTTTTGGGAATAGCGCCGACCGCTTTTACAGGATACCTGGACTGGCAGCACCGATATGCGGGTGCATGGGAATTTTTAATCATCTTGAAAATGGTGCTGGCAAGCGTCCTGACCATTGTTATGGTCTCCATTGCACTTATGGATGACCCCGAGAACCCCAAATTGGACAAAAAAACCGGGTTTTATATTTTGATCGTTCTGCTGGCCATTGGCCTTGGCTTTTCAGGCGGTGAACTGCAATACGGATAAAGGAGTATGATAATGATGAAAAAGAGTGTTTTAATTTGGGCGGCTGTGTCGATTCTTTTTTCCGGCTATGCCTTTGCGATGGACTATCAGCATAAATTGGAAGCTGAAGACATGACGGTATTCTGGACCATTGACCAGGATAAGATCCATGTGAAATTGACGGCCAAGACAACCGGTTGGGTTGCCATCGGCTTTGATCCGGAAACCGCCATGCAGGGGGCCGATATTATCATTGGCGCCGTGAAAAATGACAAGGTCAAGATTGAAGATCACTATGGGGATCGGAAAAGGGGCCACGCTTCGGATGAGAAACTGGGTGGGAAAAACAATGTGCTCAACCCGGCCGGCGAGGAAGCAGACGGGGTAACCACGATTTCTTTTTCCCTGGCCCTGGACACGAAAGAAGAGTGGGACAAGCCCATTGTCCCTGAAAAAATGAGCCGGATGATGATTGCCTACGGTGCTGGCCGGGATTCTTTTAACGACCGGCATGCCTTCCGGGCTGTTTACGATATCAATTACGCAACCGGTGAAACAAAGAAGATAAAATGATGAAGCTGGTTTCTGTGCTTTTGATCTGCTTCCTGCTGGTTCTTGGGATGCCGCCGGCAGGAAGTGCGGCAGATAATAGTGCGGCAGATCATAAAGATCACGCTTCTGAAAGCATGGGGTCCGATGCTGCGGACCCGGGTGTGCAAAAACCCATGGCAATGGAACATGACCACTCGCAAATGGTGATGGATGCCCAAAAGGAAGAACCCGTCCTGGCCGATCAGGTCAAACTGGAAGAACGATTGGGAGAGGTTATTGATTTTAGCGCCTCCTTTGTGGATGAGAACAACCGTCCTGTGGATCTTAAGACCATTTTTGACAAACCGGTTCTGCTGTTGCCCGTATATTTCATGTGTACCTCGGTGTGCAATTTTCTCCAGGCAGAGCTAGCCAACGTATTAAACCTTGTGGGCCAGATTCCGGGCACGGATTTTAATATCATCACGGTCAGTTTTGCAGACGATGAAGATGCAAGCCATGCCAAAACCTCCAAGAGAAACTATGCCAATCTGCTCAAACGCGAATTTCCCATGGAAAATTGGGTCTACCTGACCTCGGACAATGAAAATATCCGTAAACTGACCGACTCCCTGGGATATTATTTTATCAAGAAGAAAGACCATTTTTATATCCACCCCAGTGCCATGGTCGTTCTGGCAAAGGATGGCAAGATCATCCGGTATCTTTACGGACCCTCTTTTCTCCCCTTTGATGTGGGAATGGCATTAAGTGAGGCCCAGAAAGGTGATCCGGGTATTTCCATCAAAAGGGGGGTCCTCTCCTTTTGCTTTGACTGTGATCCGGAGAACAAAACCTATGTGTTTAAAATGTTTCGGATTACGGGAACAGCCATCCTGATTCTTTTGGTGGGATTTGTTCTATTCCTGATCTATCCGTCAAAAAAAAGCCGGAAGAGAAGACTTTAACAGACCTTGATACCTTTTGATCCGGTATTGTCCTAAATTTTTACCCTATGAACCCAAGCTTTGCGAGGCTGTAATGGATGTTGTGAAATCATTTTTTGAAACCCCTTCGCCGGCTCGCTATACGGGCATTGGGTCCTGGCTTTTGACCACGGACCATAAACGCATCGGGCTGATGTATTTGGCGGCCATTCTTTTCTGGTTCCTTCTGGCGGTACTCATCGGCGGGCTCATCCGGTTTGAACTGATGTTCCCGGGCGAAACCATTTTAAGTGCAAAATTATACAACTCCGCTTTTACCCTCCACGGGGTGATCATGATTTTTCTGTTCATCATTCCGGCCCTGCCGGCTGTGTTCGGAAATTTCTTTTTGCCCATTCAGATAGGAACCGATGATGTGTTTTTTCCCAAACTGAATCTTTTGTCCTGGTATTTATATATGCTGGGCGGGGTGATTGCCATCCTTTCCCTTTTTTCCGACGGATTCCCGGACACCGGCTGGACCTTTTACGTGCCCTTTTCCATTTCCACCAACACCAATGTGTCCACGGCGGTTTTTGCCGCCTTCGTTTTGGGGTTTGCCTCCATGCTGACGGGCCTAAATTTTATTACCACCATCCACAGGATGCGCCACCCGAAGATGGGCTGGATGCAGATGCCCTTGTTCACCTGGAGCCTTTATGCCACCTCCTGGGTGCAATTGCTGGCAACCCCCATCGTCTCCATCACCCTGGTGCTGGTGATGGTGGAACGGTATTTCAATGTGGGGCTTTTTGATCCGGCCAAGGGCGGGG
>VMSR01000200.1 GCA_013792075.1 Desulfobacula sp. | reverse complement strand
GGATCTGCTGGCATTAAACTTGACGGCCAACCCCCAATATGCCAGATATGACGGTGAGATGCCCAAGAAGGAAAAACAAACAATCCTTCTGGCATCCATTGGATCTTTGGCAGGATATTTGGACAACGGTACCCAGCAGACCGGCATCTGCTATTATATCAATGACCACCTGGGCACCCCGGTTAAAATCATTGACGACCAGGGCCAGGTGATATGGGATGCCGGATACATGCCCTTTGGAAAAACGGATATTACTGTGGATACCCTGCAGAATAATTTTAGGTTCCCGGGCCAGTATTATGACGCTGAGACCGGATTGCACTACAACATGCACCGGTACTATGACCCGGATACCGGTAGATACCTGACACCGGACCCGATTGGGTTAGCTGGTGGAATTAACCCTTTTGTTTACACTCACAATAATCCTATCAATGTGATTGATCCAGATGGTTTGAGCGGCATATTTATGTTTTCAAGGCCGACTCCTATGATTAGACCATCACCTACAGGGCGGCTACCAGTTTCAGCAAGACCTACACCTAGACCCGTCCCAAAAGCAACACCAAGACCAGACTATACACCGAAACCTGTTTGGAAACCGCTTCCGGATCTATGGAAACCCACGCCGATTTCTGAACTACCTTGGTGGGCAAAGATATTACATTTGCTCAAAGCAGCAGGTGCAGGAAATCTTGAATCTCAAAGCATGAGAAATATTCCCCTACCAATCCCAACATCTACGCAGCAGAAGGATGGCGCAAATAGCAATCCATGTAAAAACGAGCATAATAATGATCCAGGACCTTGGGATCCAGTAACTAATCCAGATGGCTATATTTAAAATAAAAAGGGGAAATAAAATGGAAAATACTTTTTTTAAAGGAAACCTTGTGATTTTTTATCTAAATAATCCTTCAGAAAATTTTGCAGGTGGCGTTGTAATTCTTAATCCTGTAATAGAAGAATCATTTGGACGCCGACTTATTGTAGGAACGGTTCCTTCCCATAACAAAGACTGGGCTTCTGGATTAAGGACAGCTGTGTTTTTTGACCAAATAGCCCATTTTGTAGAGTTCAAAGATGAAAACGAGTTTATAGAAAGAAGTGCTTTATCAGAGAATGGGGGGATTAATCTTGCCTAATTTGCCCGAAGGCCGAATTGGTGACACTGAACCAACGGGGCCAGGCCTTGAAATATAAGGATTTAGGATAAATAGGGTCAGAGTCAAATTAAATTGTATTTAATTTGACTCTGACCCCAAATATCCAATTTCTTTAAATAAGCCTAGGTGTATATATAAATGCCGCATTAGGGTTAGGAGGAGGCGGCGGTACCGAATTAAGCGTTGGCTACTCAAAAAAATCTGGTTTCTCGATCGCAATAGCAGGCACGGCTCAAGGAGGCGCTATAGCTGGAGCTGGTGCATTTCTCGGCGGTGGAATTACTATCACCGATGCCTGTGATGTAAATCAACTCAATGGTACTTCATATCAGGCTGGTAGGGCTGGATTAGGGCCATTTGCTATAGAAGGGCTCAAAGGAAATGGTTATACAGGTGTTACAATATATGGTGGCCCAGGAATAGGAGCTACAGCAACCTCAGCAACAGCGTCAACTACATCATCAATTATCCAATATGATAATGGTTCATTGTCAATAGGGAATACAGGAAGTGATAGTATTTGGAGCCAAAAGTGATCATTTTTAAATGTAGGGATAAAAACAGATGGATATAGCCCCTTTTTTTATTATTGCAGTTGGTGTTGCTTTTGTATTTTTATGGGCAAGGCATTATTATCTTGTTCACTTCAAATTAAATCGATACATGCTAAAACATCACGAGTTTGAATGGAAGAAAATGAAGCAAGACACAAGTTGGGGTCGTGCTCCTTGGATGAACTTCTATTATACTAAAAAAGTATACAATTTCATTTGGAGATCTACAGAAAATTACGGTGACAAAAATATTCATCTTCAAAAATTAGTAATTCGCAGATTTCTTTGGGAGCTACCACTTTATTTTGTTGTAGTAATAGGAGTAGCTGCATTGTTTATTGGGTCTGGAATCTTAAAGTAGAGGCATTATAAGGACAATGGGGCCGGGCCTTGATTATTGCATTATAGAATTTTGAATTTTAATAGTGATACCGGCATGCCAGTACCCTTAGGATAAATAGGGTCAGAGTCAAATTAAATTGTATTTAATTTGACTCTGACCCCAAATATCCATAACAATTTCGCTTCTATTATTAATCAAATTGAAAATTTTGTATTTGTATAACGAAAAAATATCAATTGGGGACAAAGAGGTTGATTTTCAGCATATTGAAAATATCAGTCATTATCGTTTTATTCTCCCAATGTACCTTTTTGTTCGGTATAGGACCAACTCAAAGGAAATAACCATCATTACAATACTCAAAGTGTTGAGTACAAACAAAGACAAACTAACAATAATCAATAAATGGAAGACAAATAAAATTTAAAGAGATGAGGCTACCTTTTAAACTTAGGAGGTAATTTGAGGCTTCAAAACTGCTCTTTGAAAATATAGGTTCCCGGGACAGTATTATGACGCTGAAACCGGGTTGCACTATAATTACCATCGATACTATGATCCTACGACGGGGAGATATCTTACTCCTGATCCGATTGGGTTGGCTGGGGGGATTAATCCGTTTGTCTATGCTCACAATAACCCTATCAATTTTACTGATCCGTTAGGCTTGCTAACAAAAGGGCATGGTATTGACTTGTCTGGTACTTTATTTGGATGGGCAGGTAATTTAAATATTCAATTTGTGACAGATTCTAACGGTGATGCAGGATTAGCATTTACATTAGGTAAGGGTGGAGATGCTGATCTTGGTAATATTTCAGTGCAAGGAACCAAAGGATACACATCAGCAGGCTCTATTAACGACCTTCAAGGCACAAGTACTGTCATCGGCAGTGGATTCTCTTTGCCTCTTACTCCCGGACCAGGAATTCCCATTACAAATGAAGTCGTAATAACTGATAAATATATTGGCGATAACGTACTAATCGGCCTTGGATTTGGGCTTATTCCAATTGATTCGTATGGCCTTTTGACAGATACAAAGATCATTAATTTCAATGATATGATTGAAAAATTATTGCATGATTTTTTAAATGTGCCGCTGCCTGAGGATAATCTTTATAACCAAACCGATTGTGAAAGATAATAGAGGCTGATAATGATGAATATATCTGACTTGCTGTTTTTTCTTGGCTTTTTTCTTATAATTATGCATGGAATCTCTATCCACAAATTAGGGGTTTATTTAGAAAATTATCATGCAGATAAGTGGAAAGAGATAACCCCTAAAAGTTTCTTAGGATTGCCCCAAAAATATCTGAAATCCAGAAATTATTTTACCGAATTGGGGTTTGTTTTTTCATCAGATGATCTGAATGATCAAAAGGTAAAGAATTATAAAAAAAGCTCAAAATTATTTTTATTTTTTGCCGCAGTCTCTTGGTTTTTTATGATTTTTTTCGTTTTTGTGTCGTAGTGGTGCTGGGCCTTGATTCTTGTTTTTAAAAATATTGAGGTTCCCGGGCCAGTATTTTGATGCTGAGACCGGGCTGCATTATAACTGGCATCGGTATTATGATCCTGATGTCGTGTACTGTTTTGATTCAGGAAACCTGTGACTATCTTGGCAAGTCCGGCACCACAGATGCCAGCGGGAATACCACCTTTAACGTCCCCACGGGCAATTATAAGATCCGGTGCGATTATCTGGGCTACCCGTTCTGGACCCCGGTGGTTCAAGTGGCAACCGACCAGTCCACCAACCTTGTCATACCCCACTCCGATTGT
>VMSR01000116.1 GCA_013792075.1 Desulfobacula sp. | reverse complement strand
TTTTTGAAAGAGAAAAAGAACACACTGTCCTGGAAACGGTCACTTATGGAAAAAAGGGAATCAATTATCTTAAAGACCAGGTGGCAGTGATCCTGGAAAAGACCAAACAGGCTTCCATGAGAGCGCTTGAATTATTAATCAAAGAGATTGGGGGGGATCAATTGGAAAACGAGACCCGCCAGACAATTCAATACATCCATTTTCTGGGTCACAAACTGAACCTGCCCCAGGGGATTGTTCAATCAATCACCCAGGCGGCATCCATGAATGGGTGTTTCAGGATATTGCTCGGCGAAGAGATTTTAATGAAATCAGGGGAATTAACCGATACAGAGAAGGACATCATTGAAAAACTTCCATATATGAAAATAGAGCTGGCAGGCCTATTTGATTTTTTTACAAATGAAAAACTAGTGCTTTTATATAACCATGAACGATATGACGGCAAAGGGTATCCCGAAGGGCTCAAATCAAACGAGATCCCACTGGGTGCAAGGATACTATCGATTACCAATGCAGTGACGGCAATGACATCCCACAGGTCTTACCGGTCAAAACTGGACCCTGAAGCGGTGTTGTCAGAGCTGGTAGAAAATGCCGGAAGTCAGTTTGATCCCATACTGGTAGACCTTTTCATAGATATTATTGCAGAAAACAAAATTCTTATGGTTTCCAAGCAAGTTCTTTCCCGGGCAAAGGGAAAACTGGAACAATCAAAAATCAAGGGAACAAAATGATGCATCAAAAATCAATTTCTGCAATCATTGCAAGAATCGAATCTTTTCCCCCCCTGCCTGCGGTAGTGACGCGATTGATGGAAATTACGGCAAATCCCAAAAGTACGGCAGAGGAGTTGATAAAGACAATCACCATGGACCCGGCCCTTACCGCTGGTGTACTAAAGATTGCAAATTCAGCCTTTTTCGGAAGGATAATGGCGGTCAGTACACTTAAGGAGGCTGTTTCCGTATTGGGCTTTGCTGAAATCCGCAACCTTGTTCTGGCAAAAGCTGTGTTCGGAAGCTTTAGACAGCTTAAAAAAAACAATGACTATGACATGCGAAAATTCTGGGAGCATTCTTTTTTATGCGGTCTTGCAGCAACGATAATTGCAGCCGATCAAAAGCAGGATGCCTGTGATTTTTTTATTGCAGGCCTTATTCATGATATCGGAAAGCTTGTTTTTTTCATGGAGCTGCCGGAACAATTTCTAAAGACAGTGACCGCCACTTCCCATCCCCCCTTTATGACATTTTACAAAGAAAAAGAGATTCTGGGCATCAGCCACGATGAAGCCGGGCGGATGCTGTTAAACAAATGGCTGTTTCCGGAAAACCTTATCTCAGCTGTGGGATTTCACCATCGTCCCCTGGATGCAAAAAAGGCTCCGGTATTTCCTGCTGTGGTAAATGCAGCTGACATGCTTGTGCATACCATGGAAACGGCTGCAGGTAAAAACATGGACCCATCTGTCTTAAAACTGGTTTTCCACCCTGAAATAGTCACCTTGCTCAATTTGCATAAAATAACCTGGAATACAGACACATATGAAAAGCATAAAGAAGCACTTAATATTCAGAAGCAGGAAAAGGCGGACATGTTAAGCCTGCTCCTGTCGTAAAAAAATCCCAGAGGGAGAAAAATTCGATGAAAATGAAAATAATTGTGATTTTAATTATGATGATAACACCCTTTTCAACGGCTTTTGCCCAGGAAAGACAGACGGTGAAAGCCATTTACCTTCCCCTGGCAGACCACTATGCAGGGATCATTGCCTATGAAAAGTACCGTGATCAGATGCAGGAAGCCGAGTTTGTCCTTGAAAGAATGGAAAGCTTGCCCGAGCTTCGCGCTTATTTTATGTCCGGTGAAGTGGACATGGCCTTTATCCTTTCCCCCCTGGCCATGGATATGTTTCTTGAAGCGCCTGTATTCAGATGGATCAGTCTCATGCACAGAGACGGCAATGCCCTGGCCATTAATGATCTTTTGAACGTCCATGTGAACCTGCCTGAAAACCGGGCAGACCGAAAGCCGGATTATAAAATTGCCAATGCCTTTACCCTGGTAAAAAGTCAGATGGGAAAACCCAGTGAGTGTGGCGTGCCGTCACTGCTGGCCACCCACACCGTCATTTTGTATAAATATCTTAAGGATCACGGCAAGACTCTGGGCTTTGGGCAGGGGACAGAACAGGATGTAGTGGCTGTTGTTGTTGCGCCCCCCAAATCTCCCGGTTTTATTAAAAAAAACAACGCAAGGGGGATTCCCGCTTCCTTTGAGCAGTCCCTTCCCTGGGCCGATGTTGTGGAAACAAATGATTTCGGGTCTGTGGGATGGTATTCAAAGGATGTTCTTGTCTGGCCCAACGGGCATGTGGAATGCATTGTCATTGCCACGGACACAAGTATCAAAACCAAAGCCAAGGCTTTAAAAGAGGTGATTTACTATATTCACAAGGCCGGGCTGGATATTGAAGCGGCCCGGCAAAAAGGGCAGAATAATTTGAAGGCCATTTCTCATATGATCCGAAAACATATCCCGGAACATAATGAACAGGCCATTATTGAAAGTCTTAATGCAGACCTGAATGTGATTAATTACAAACATTTGAATACAGATAAAGGCGGGTTAAAACTGATTATGGATCTTGGGGTTGAAGGGGGCATATTAAAAGGCCCCATTGATATTGATGCCTTTGCCGATGACAGCTTTGCCACACATATAACAGAAGAATAATCGGCACAACCGGGAAAAAATCATGGCAACTTTTCGCGTCAACCGCTGGGACTGGAGCATAACCAATGAAAAAAATAATTAAGCCTGTTGAAATATTTTCTGTTTTTTCATTAACCAGAAGCAGGATCGGAAGGAATCTTCTTAAATGGTTCCTTTTGATGAGTTTGGCACCTTTGATAACCCTTAGTATTGTCGCATTTTATATTACCCGGCCTGTTCTGACCGATCAGATTCTGAATTACCTTAATAAAACAGCAGAATTTCAGCATGGGCAGATCAGTCTGTATTTCTCAAACATGCTGCTGGATCTTAACCTTCAGGCAAGGTCAGAGGAAAATTCACGGCTGCTTCAACGTTTCATGACCGCTTTTGAAAACACCGAACTCCCTCTGGATAAGTTTATTAAAAGCTATCCGTATATAAAGATCGCCCAGCATCAAACAGGAAACTTAAAAAACCTTGATTATATGAAGCGCTATTGCAATATTTACCTGATCGATAAAAGCGGTGCCATTCTGTTCACCACTAAAAATGAAAAAAGTCATGGAACCAATGTGTTTTCAACAAAGACCAAATTTGCAGACGCCTGCAGAAAAGCATTTGCAACAGGCAGACCTGTTTTTTCCGATTTTGAAATCTATCAACCGGCCGGCAATGTGATTTCTGCATTTTTAATAGAAGTTCTCCTTGATGAGGATGGAGAAAAAATCGGTCTTATTGCATTCAGGATTAAGCTGGCCGTTATTGATGCAATTGTTTCAACCCAAAGCAACCTGTTTCAGACCTATGATACCTATCTTATCGGCAAAGATCTGAAAATGAGATCCAATTCTTCCCTGGATACATCCGCGACCGCCCTTGCCGAACCAGGTGTGAAAACCTATTTGACGCTGCGGTGGCAAAAGGAATATATCGAAAAAGCAATTGTTGAAAAAAAAGAGCAAAGCGTTTTTTCCTATATTGGGCGCAAAAATTATGAAGTGTTCGGCATTTACAGCAATGTGGAGATCGCTGACGTCTCCCTGGGAATCATAGGGGAAGTCAGTAAAAAAGAGGCCTTAAGCGTTTTAAACAGATTGATTGTGCTGGTGTTGGGCAGCCTGGTTGGGATATTTTTTCTTGTGATTCTGATATCACTATTTTTGACCAGAAGAATTGTACTGCCGATTGTTGCCATGTCTGACTGGGCAAAAAATGTGGCCCAGGGAGATTTTTCCCATCAAAAAATCATTACCCGGCAAAATGAAATTCAGGATATGTATCACAGCTTTCAAACCGTTGTGGAATCCTTAAAAAACATTGTCAGCCAGGCCAAGGCAATAGCAGAGGGCGATTATGGAATTGAGGTCGCACCTCGTTCGAAAAAAGATGAACTGGGCATGGCCCTTCAGGCAATGATGGGAACCCTTCAACAGGTGGTGCATCAGGCCGACAGTGTTGCAAAGGGTGACTTTGGAAAAGAGATAACCCCGCGTTCACAAAAAGATCAAATGGGGTTTGCATTGCAGAAAATGACCCTTTCTCTTAAAAAGGCAAAACAGGAAAGCAATCACAGGGACTGGCTCAACACCGGTGAAACCGAGCTGGCAAGATTGATTCAGGGCGAAACAGAAATTGAGGACATGGGTTCACGGATGATCCGGTTTTTTTGCCAAACCCTCAATGCCCAGGCCGGTGCTTTTTTTGTGGTTCAGGATGACGTTCTTTTTTTTAGATCCGGGTATGCCGTGAATGTTAAAAATATCAAACAGGCAAGATTTGAATTTGGAGAAGGTCTTGTGGGACAGGCAGCCATTGAAAAAAAAATACTCATTTACAGGGACATCCCGCAAGATCACATTCATCTGACCATTGATTCCGGGATAGGCAGCTTCATGCCCAAAACCATTCTTGTGATCCCCCTGGTATTTAACAAAGCCGTTATGGGCGTCATGGAGATTGCTGCAGGCCATGAGTTTGCCGAGCATCACATCCAGTTTCTTGAAAAAGTGGCTGAACTTGCGGCCATTGGAATTCATACGGCCCAGTCCCGGGTAAAATTGAAACAATTGCTGGAAGAATCCCAGTCCCTTGGAGAGGAACTGCAAAGCCAGCAGGAAGAGCTGCAGGCCGCCAATGAAGAACTCAAAGAGCAGACCCTCTCCCTTAAAAGCTCTGAAGAGGAACTTAAAACCCAGAGTGAAGAACTTCAGGCATCCAATGAAGAACTTATGGAAAAAACAGAACAGCTCAGCCGGCAGCAGGAGATGGTGGAAAAAGCAAGGCAGGAGCTTGTCCTGAAAGCCCAAAAGCTGGAAGATGCCGGAAAGTACAAATCTGAATTCCTGGCCAATATGAGTCATGAGCTCAGAAGTCCTTTAAACAGTCTTTTAATTCTCTCCCAGAATCTGTCTGAAAATGTGGACGGCAATTTAACCCAAGAGCAGATGGCGGCTGCCGGTATTATTTATAACAGCGGAAAGGAACTGCTTTCCCTTATCAATGACATTCTGGATCTTTCCAAGATAGAAGCAGGCCGAATGGATATCTTTATCGAAGAAATTAATATATCTTCGTTTCTCTTTGATTTAAAGGATCAGTTCCAGTCTGTGGCCGATAAAAAAGGGGTGGCCCTGGCCGTTGAAATGGAAAAGGATCTGCCTGAAAACATGATGACGGATGGTAAACGGCTCAGGCAGATTCTGAGTAATTTTTTGAGCAATGCCATTAAATTCACTGGAAAAGGATCTGTTATCATCAGGACGCATTTGCCCCCCAAAGATAAAATATTCTTAAATAATACCCTCACCCTGGAAAATACAATCGGATTCAGTATTATTGATACCGGCATCGGTATCCCCCATGATAAGCAGCAGGCCATATTTGAAGCATTCACACAGGCAGACGGCTCCACCACCCGAAAATACGGGGGAACAGGCCTGGGACTCAGCATATCCAGACAGTTTACAATGCTTCTTGGCGGCGAACTTTTTTTAACCAGTGAGCAAGACAAAGGGTCCATATTTACAATCTATATGCCGCGTGAAGGGAAAGAGCCTGTTTTAAAAAGCGACCTTGCACCTTCCCCTCTGCCAGGCCCCACCCCCCCTTTGCCTGTGAACATGATGCCTTTCAGGACATCTGAAGCTGATTTTGAAAGTTTTATTCCCGATGAGCGGAGAAAAACCCGCCGGAAAGAAGATAAGGCACTGCTGATTATTGAAGATGATATTTCCTTTGCAAAAATAATTCAGGATATTGCAAAGAAAAAGGGATATAAAACCATTGTGGCAGGGACCGGGAGAGAAGGACTGCGCTTTGCCTTCGAGCATCAGCCCAAAGGGATCATCCTTGATCTTGGACTTCCTGACATGGACGGCAGCAGGGTTCTTGAAGGCCTGAAACAGGATCTTTCCACCCGCCATGTTCCGGTTCATATTATCTCCGGCAGGGATGAGATGGAAAACAGTCTAAAAAAAGGGGCGGTTGGGTTCTTATTAAAGCCTGTGAAACAGGAGGATATTATTCAGGCCCTTGACAAAATCCAATCTTTTCTGGAAACCAACCTTAAAAAAATTCTGGTGGTGG
>VMSR01000203.1 GCA_013792075.1 Desulfobacula sp. | reverse complement strand
TTTGATCTGATCAAAAAATATCCCCGGAAAGGCGACAAGCAGGAACAGGAGGAAGACCGGAATCTTTTTCTGGAGTCCCTATTGTCGGCCAGGGATCGCCTGATCATCACCCATACGGGCATGAGCATAAAAGACAATTCTCCCATTCCCTGTTCATGTGTGGTAGAGGAACTCAAGGATGCCATGATGGCCGGTTTTAACTTTCCGGAAGGCTTTGTTTTTTGTTTCCGGCATCCCCTCCATCCGTTCAACCCGCTTTATTTTAACAAGACCGCTTCTTTTTTTTCTTTTTCACAGGACCAGTGCAAGATTGCCATATCCCAGGCTGACCCGGGGAAAACTGCGTTTTCCGGGGAAGGGTTTTTGCCCCCAGAATTTTGTCTGAGCCCCCAAAGGGAGACGGACCCTGCAAACAAAAGTGTGACGCTGACGGAGCTGGTCCGGTTTTTCAGAAACCCGGTCACGGAATTTGTCACCCAGGGGCTGAACCTTTGTTTTCCCGAAATCCAGGAGACGGCGTCTGACCGGGAAGAATTCCAGCTGTCAGGTCTGTCCGGCTACGCTCTGGGCAGTCTGTATATGGATAAGGCCCCGAAAAACGATCTCTATGACCGGGTCCGTGCCGGGGGGCTTCTGCCCTTTGGTCAAAAGGGCAAATCCGAGTGGGACCGGATCTCATCTGTTGCAGACCCGATTCTGGCCCTTGCCAGAACCTTTGATCCGGGAGCGCCCTTGCCGCCGCTGGGGGTGGATACCCGGGTGGGGGAATTTGCGATCACCGGCACCATTCCCGATTGTTTTGAATCCGGGCGGTTTACGGCCGGATTCGGACGGCTGACCCCGGCCCGGCTGCTCACCCAATGGATTTACCATTTGTTTTTAAATGCCCGGGGCCGGGAATCCCTGCACACCCGGATGGTGGGCCGGGACCCCAAGGGAAAACTGCCGGCCGTGGTATATTCCTTTGGGCCTGTCGCCTCTGCCCCCAGTCATATTGAGGCCTTGGTTTCATTGTATGAACAGGGCCGCAGGAAGGTGCTGCCGTTTTTTTGCGACACCAGCTTTTCTTTGGCCCAAAGCCTTTCCACAAAAAATTTTGAGACGAGCCGGGAAAATATAGAATTTGCCCTGGCACAGGCCAGGCGGTCCTGGCTTGACCCGTTTTACGGCAGGGGAGAAGGCATCAACCGGTATGTGGAACTGATATTCGGGCACAAGGATCCCTTTGAAACCCTGGAGAATCTACTGGAATCCCATACTATAGACACGGCCCTGGTGGTGTATCAACCCCTTTTGGAGAATTTAACCTGCGAATCATGAAGCCCCTGGACCCCTTTTGCCTTGATCTTGAAAAGATCACCCTGATTGAAGCCAGCGCCGGCACGGGAAAAACCTATACCATTACCACCCTGGTGGCCCGGCTCATTGCCCGGGGGGTTCCCCTTCCCTCCATTTTAGTGGTGACCTTTACGGAAGCGGCTGCCGCAGAACTCAAGCTTCGGATCCGGGCGCGGCTGTCCCAATGCCTGGCAGAAGACTGGGCAGACAAAGGCGCAGGCGAGCTTGCCCGGTTTTTCAATTGCCAGGAAGATCCCGGTCTTATCCGCCGGCGCCTGACCCATGGCATCACCTGTTTTGACCAGGCCTGCATCATGACCATTCATTCGTTCTGCTTCCAGACATTAAAGGAAAATGCCTTTGAAAGCGGGGCCTATTTTGATATGGAACTGCTCACGGATTCCGCACCCTTTTTCGACCAGGTGTGCATGGATTTTTTCATGACCCATGTCAATAACCTGGATCCTTTGGTGCTCAAATTTCTGGCCCTGAAGGGCGTGACCCCGGAAAATTTCAAGGCATTGTTCCGGCAGGTGGTCTCCAGGCCCGGCATTGAAATCATCCCCGACAGGGCTGAATTTAAGGAAATAAGCCATGCCTACCGGGAGTTGACCTGCAAACTTTATGAAATCCTGAAAACCCAGCGGGAGGACATCATTGCGTTGATCCAGGACCATAAGGGCGTGGACAAGCGAAGCTATACAAAAAAAAATCTGCCCCTTTGGCTGGATCTTTCCCTGGCCAACCTGGAGACCCAGGGCAGGGACGCCCTCTTTGATATGGCAGAAAAAAAGGATCCCCTCTATAAGTTTACCCGCAGCCGGTTGGCGGCCAGGACCCGTGAGGGCCAGGCACCACCCGACCATGAATTTTTTGATTGTTGCCAGGGCCTGCTGGAATTGCACCGGACACTGGAAACCAATCTCATCAGCCTGAAACTTTCATTTTTCTCCTATTTTCGACAGGAACTTGAACGAATGAAGCGCTCCCAGGGAGCCTGTTTTTTTGACGATCTGATCAATGATCTGGCCGCAGCCCTGGAAGGGGAAGGCCGGGAACAGCTTCGGGCAGCGGTAAGGCAAAAGTTTCACGCCTGCCTCATTGACGAGGTCCAGGATACAGATCCTGCCCAGTATTTGATTTTTTCCCGGCTGTTTGCAGGCCCTGGTCCTCTGGGTAGTGATCCCTTTGAAAACCAGAGGCCCTTTTTTATGATCGGTGATCCCAAGCAGGCCATATACGCCTTTAGGGGCGGGGATATCTTTGCCTATCTGTCGGCCTGCAGGCAAAGCGACCAGATCTTTACCCTGGAAAAAAATTATCGATCCGCGCCTTTGATGGCCGAAGGGGTGAACGATATTTTCTGCCTGGACCCCAACCCTTTTTTGTTTGATCAGATTGAATTTACACGGGTGACGACCCCTGAAACCGCTGTCAACCGGCTGGTCGAGAAGGGGGCTCCAATACCCCCCCTTCAGTTGGGTTTTGTCAAAAGAGAGGGGTTTGGTCTTGACCGCCAGGGGTATATTAAACGGGAGGACGGGTTGAGGGACATCCCCAAACTGCTGGCAACCGATATTCTTGACCTTTTAAATTCAGATAAAAGGCTGCTGACAGGATCAGTGCAGGGAGGGGATGAGCGAAAAATCAGCCCCCAAGACATGGCAGTTCTGGTTCGGACCAACAGCCAGGCGGAAGCGGTGCATACGGCATTGGCCGCAGTGAACATTCCCTCCTATTTGTCCAAAACAGGGTCTGTGTTCGACTCCCGGGAGGCCATTGAGTTTTACGATATTCTGGCAGCAGTATATGAACCCGACCATATCGGGTACCTTAAGGCCGCCCTGGCATCTTCGGTCTTTGGGTTTTCCGGCAGGATGCTGGCAGATCTGGACCAGGAAGAACGGCTGTTGTGGAAATACCAGGACCAATTCAGGGGATTTAAGGATTGCTGGGAGCAACGCGGCTTTGTGGCCATGGTCATGGCGCTGTTCCATTCCGATGATGGGGTATTAAACACCTGTTCCCGTTTGAGCGAACGGGGGCTGACCAATTTTTATCATTTGATCGAACTTGTCTCCCGTGAGGCCCAAGAGCGGTCTGTGTCCATGTTTTATCTTCTTAAATGGTATCGGGATCAGCTTTTGGCCGGGACCCGGAACCAGGGGGCGGATGAACTGCGGCTTGAAAGCGATAAAAAGGCTGTGGCCATTGTTACCATCCACAAAAGCAAGGGGCTTGAATATCCCATTGTGTATTTGCCCTATTTGTGGGCCGGTGCAGGAAAAGGGCGGGATCCCGTCCTTTTCCACGACCCGGATAAGGGGTTTAAACTATGTCTGGACCTGGGCAGTTCGGACCCAGACGCTGACCCGGACCCGGATCAAAATCCCAATCAAGATTATTTGGGACCCAGGGACCGCATGGCCTTTGAAGAGACGGCGGAAGAAAGACGGCTGCTCTATGTGGCCCTGACCCGGTCTTCTGCCATGTGCAGGATTCTCTGGGCAGGGATTTCATCCGTGGACCGGTCTGCCCTGGGACAATTGCTCCATCCCTCTGGGTGCAAAACAGACGGGCAGATGCTTCAGGACCTGGAGCGGCTGTGTGCAAAGGGGGAGAACCGGGTGGCAGTCTGTCCTATTTCCACGAAGGACACCCAGGATATCTATCTGCCGGAGGATTCAAACAAAACAACGCTGTCGGCCAGACCCTGGACACGGCAACTCCAGCCAGCCTGGCGGATCTCCAGTTTCTCGGCCCTCAGCACATCCCGGGACAAGTATGAACCCGACGACCGAGAACCTGCCAAGGGTCATTCGGGTTCACGCCGGGAGATCTGTTTAAAGGATTTTCCCAGGGGTGCCGGGTCCGGGGATTTTTTCCACGCCATTTTTGAAAACCTTGATTTTACAGATGCCAAGGCTGTGGAAGCGGTTGTGGACAAAAATATGACAAAATTCGGATTTAAGGATATAAGCCTTAAGGGACCGGCGGTGGCTGCGGTTCAACAGGTTCTTGGCACAGGGCTTGGCACAGGGAAGGAAAATCGGTTTTGCCTGAAAGATATCCCGCTTTCCCAACGGTTTACAGAATTGGAATTTTTCTTTGATTTGGCGCTGCTGGATATCCATGCCATTGGTGCCCTGTTTGCAGGACAACCCCATGGAAGCGCCTATGCCCAAAAATTGTTTAAGCTTAACGCCAAACCCTTTAAGGGATTTATCAAAGGGTTTATTGACCTTGTGATCGTACACCGGGGCAAATGGTATATCCTTGACTATAAGTCCAATTTTCTGGGGGATGTCCATGGGGACTATGGCCAAGCTGCCATGGCAGGGGCCATGGAAAGCCATCATTATATTCTGCAATACCACCTTTACCTGGCAGCCCTTCACCGTTACCTGGGGATGCGGTTGAAAAACTATTCCTATGACAAAGATTTCGGGGGTGTTTTTTATCTGTTTATCCGGGGAATGCACCCGGAGCTTACGGATGGGGAGGGTGTCGTTTTCCATCGCCCGTCAAAGGATTTTCTGGACCGGTTTTTGACAACCCTATAAACGCGATTGCCTTTTTATTTGAAATTGATTAACCTTAATCTATCAGGTTTTTCTGATATTCCTAAGGTTTATAAATCGGATGTGAACACTTACAGGTGGCAGGAGGGGTAGAATGGGGCTAAATAAAAAATATGAAACCGGTATCCTCTGGCAGGATACCCAGCATCAGCAGTTGATTGAACTCATGGAAAAATTGTCCGATTCCAATGCCAAGGAAGCAGATCCCAAGATGTTCACCTATACCACGGCGTTTCTGGCCATGTACGTCACCCATCATTTCAATCTGGAAGAGCAGTATATGGAAACCTATGGATACCCTGATCTGAAACTCCACATAGCAGAGCATCACAAATATATCGATATAATCAAAAAGTTTCGCAGGGAGAACACCCAATTTTCAGCGGAAGGGTCTGCATTTCTGGAAGAAAATATTCTGAAATGGATTCTGGACCATATCATGGAAAATGACCAGAAGCTGGGGGCGTTTATCCGTATAGAGGAAAGAAAACGCATATTGGCCGAGGAAACATAGTCAAGCACATCATTGCCGGTTCCGCTTGTAAAAATAAATAACCACCAGCAGTTTTGCTTTTTTATTCCCCAGGCTTTTTCCCACATGGGGGACAATAGAATCAAAATAAATATTGTCTCCGGAATTTAAAATATAGGTGTCGTCTCCATAGGAAAATTCCAACTGGCCGTCCATGACATAGATGAATTCTTCGCCTTCGTGGGTATAAGTCCGGTTGTTTTCAAAGGGAGAATGGATGATAAAGGGCTCCATGTTTTTGCCGGGCTTGCCCTCTGCCAGCACTTCGTAGTCATACCCCGGAAACTGGTCATTTTCCCGGATAATCGGGCGCTTGTCTCCCCGGCAGAGATAGATCCGGACATCCCCAAGGGGGTTGACATCCTTTGACAAGAGGGTGGTGACTTCCATATCCAGGGCACCGGCGATTTTGGTCAGCGTCGAATAGGGCGGTGCCTTTTTGGACCGTTCCACCTTGGACAGATATCCTTTGGTCAGGCCGGTTTTTTGGGCCAGGTCCTGGAGGGTCATTTTTCTTTGGATTCGAAGTTTTTTTAGATTGTCTGATATGACTTTTTCATCCATCTTATCCTCCTGGTGTTGATATTAGGGGCTGATATTAGGGGGTGACCTGGGGCAGTATGTTTTCCCCAAAAGGGATGACATATCCTTTGCCAATCAGGTTTTCAACATAAAGATCCATGTTGTCTGTATGGTCAAAGCCCAGGGCGCTTGTCTGTTCTTCGTCAAAATTCGAGGCCAGGGTTACCTGGAACCGATTGAGGATATCAATCACCCGCAGGGCCACATAGGAGGGCATGTCGAAATCCGATACCAATCGTTGGCCCAGCTGTTCAGGTTTGTTTCTGAAGGCTTTGAGTACCCTGGCAAAGGTGGGATTGCCTTCTCCTTGCGCACAGGCGGCCACAAACAGGATCTGCCCCCCTTTTTTTACCACATTCACGGCATTGAACAGGGCTTTGGTGGCCTGGTAAAGCTGGCCGTCGGCCCGATGGCCGCCGGCTGACACCAGGGCAAAATCCCCCTTTTCAGGCACCTGTACACAACAGGCATGGTTCAGACGCCGACAGCCTTCCATAAAGGTATCATGGACGTTCCCCACCCCGGCATAAAAAAGTTCTCCAATGCCGTTGGCAGCTACGGCCACATAACAAGAGGTCTTGTCCTTTAAAAAAAGTGCGGCCCCGTCCATCAGGTCTTCGTTGATCGGATTGCCCCAGAGTTTTGCCTGGCGTACCAGGGGGTGGGGGGAGCCATTTTTGTAAATGGCAAGGCTGTGGTTGTGCCGGATGGAAGCTTCTCCTGCAATGCCGGGCAGAATGTATTTGCGGCCCCCGCCGAATCCGGCCAGCATGTGATGGAGAATACCGCCGAATATGATGATGTGATCTGCCTCCCAGGCTTCTTTGGTCACAAACAAAGGCGTGCCCTTATGGGTGGTGCCGATATTTACCAGGCGGTCTTTGTCCAGTCCTGCTGAATTTAGGATTTTAACCCGGTCAGCGGTCCAGGCCCCGGCAAGGTCGGCGAACCGTTCGGTGGGCAGCGCTTCATGGGTGCCCAGGGCAATGATGATCCGGATTTGGTCAAAGCCTACCCCAAGTTCTGACAGGGTGCGGATAATCCTGGGCACAAACAAATCTCCCCGGGCCCAGAGCCGGGTATCATCGGGAATGATCACGGCGATTGTTCTGGCATGGATATCCTTTGGGGCCGCTGCCCGGATACCCTGGTCAATCATATCACAAATTTTATCATGGGGAAGCGGGGGTATATTTTTTCCCATGATGACATCCAATACCTTTTCAGGGGCAATGGCAAAATCTATGGTTTTCCGGCCTGTTTTCAGGTTGATTTTCATGGTTTTTTCAAGGCCCCATATATCAGGGAGACAGGATGGCGCACCTGGATATCCCCGGATTTATCCAGATTGCCCGACATATTTATCCGGCAGACCGGACAATCGGTGAGCCAGTACCGGGCATTAACGGCGTTTACATGCCAAAGTTTTTTATCCATCATGATTTTGGCAATATCCGGGTGCTCGTAGAAGAATGTGCCGCCGCCGCCGCAGCATTCCGCCTCGTCCGGGGTCGGCGTGTAGTCCATGAAGGGCAGGTTCCTTAGAAGGTCCTGGACCAGGGGCTGGGACTTAAAGCTGTTTCGGGAATGGCAGGGCGCATGATAGGCCACAGGACCCAGTTTCGGTGTTGTTTCGTCAAAAACAAGGTCCTTTCGGTGGGCCGCAATAAAAGAGAGGATGTCCGTGGTTTTGGCGGCGATTTTCTGGGCACAGTCTTCCAGCACTTCCCCGTTGTGTTCGGTGGCAGGGCGGTCTTTTTCCTTGGTTTTCCTTATAAGGGCCGGGTATTCATCCTTCAGGGCAGCCCCGCAGGTGGTGCAGTCCACAATAATGCCATGGCAGTCATGGGCGCAAAGGGCCTGGATATTGGTCATCATGTTTTCAACAGCCGGAGCCCCATGGAACATCAAAGGGATGCCGCAGCAGGTCTGGTCCTTGGGGATGATCACCTCATAGCCCAGGTGGGTAAGAATTCCGATGGTTGAAATTCCGGTATCTTCATACAAAAAATTGGTGGCGCATCCGGTAAAATAGACCAGACTGCCTTTTTTTAACCCCTTTGGGGAAATAGTTGTGGCCACGGTTTTTCGAAAGGGGGTGGGATTGAGCCGGGGAAATTGATTGATGGGAATATTGCCCAGGCGGTATTTGTCCGCCAGCCATTTTGGTGTCAGGGTTTGACCCAGCTTTGCCATGCCGGCCCCCATGCGGATACGGCTTTCTTTGGACAGCAGGAAGATCAGGCTTTTAATGGCCGGGGTTTCTCCCAGGCTTTCCACCATCTTTTGGCGCATGTCCATGAAGTGTTCATAGTGGTTGATGCCCGACGGACAGGCAACGGCACAGGACCCGCACATCAGACATTTAGAGACCAGCTCTTTGAGCAGGGGTGAAGATTCAAGGGTGTTGTTTTCAAAAGCTTTGATCAGCTGGAGTTTTGCCCTGGGGGAGGCCTGTTCCTCTTTTAATACCTTATAGACGGGACAGGCCGTAAGACACAGGCCGCATTTTCCGCAATTTTTGAGCGGTTTTATGGGGGGGTTCATACAAATTTTCCCGGATTTAAGATGCCGGCGGGGTCAATGGCCTGTTTTATCCGGGACATGAGATTGCGACTGTCCTGGTTCATGACCAGGGGCAGGTAGCGGGCCTTGGCAAGGCCGATGCCGTGCTCACCGGAAAGGGTGCCGCCCAAATCTGCTGCCGCCGCAAAAATTTCGTCAAAGGCCTTTTCCACCCTTGCCCATTCTTCTGTATTGCTTCTGTCCGCCGGAATCATGGGGTGCATGTTGCCGTCTCCGGCATGGGCCAGAACCCCGGCCGTAAGATTGTAGCTTTTGGTGATCTGCTTGATTTTTCGGATCATCTCAGGGACCCGGCTGACCGGCACGGTCACGTCTTCGGAAACAATGTCCGGCGCAAGTTTTGCAAACACGCCATAGGCAGATCTTCGGGCTGTCCAGAGCCGTTCCCTGTCCGCGTCATTTGCCGATTCCTGGATATGGACCGCATTGTTGGCCTTGAGGTGTTCAATGATTTTGTCCATTTCCCGTTCACAGGCTTCCTTGATACCGTCAATCTCGATGAGCAGGGTGCCTTCTGCCGTTCGGTCCAGGCCCAGACCAAAACTGTCTTCAATGGCATTGAGGGTGAACCTGTCCATGAGCTCAATGGCAGCCGGCAGGATGCCGGAGCCGATAATATCGCTCACGGCATTTGCTGTGTCATCCAGGTCCTTGAAGGTGACCATGAGGGTTTGAACGGTTTCAGGCTTTGGCATCACTTTCAGGATGGCCCGGGTAACAAGGCCCAGAGTGCCTTCGGACCCGCAGAACAGGGAAGACAGCTTGTAACCGGTCACATCTTTGACATTCCTTGAACCAAAGGTGACAATTTCCCCCGAGGCCAGGACCACTTCCATTCCCAGGACATAGTCCATGGTTACCCCGTATTTAAGACACCGGGGGCCGCCGGCGTTCTGGGCAATGTTGCCGCCAATGGTGGCAATGTTCATGGAACCGGGATCCGGTGGATAGAAAAACCCAAAAGGGGCCAGGGCCTTTTGAACATCCGCATTTATCACCCCCGGCTGGACAATGATGTACCGATCACGGGTGTTGACCTCAACGATCTTGTCCATTTTGGAAAAACAGAGCACAATCCCGTGTTGGATAGGAACAGATGCACTGCACAAAGAGGTGCCGGCCCCCCTTGCCGTGACGGGTATTTTGTGAAGAAAGGCGATTTTTAAAATTCGGGAGACCTCATCTGCTGTTTCGGGAAAGATCACAGCATGGGGCATGGACTCTTCCCAAAAAGCGTCATAGGCGTAACAGGCAAGCTCTTCTTTGCTGTCCAGATACCGCTTTTGTGTGACAATATGAACCAGTTGTTTTCTGATCTCATCGGTTATGTGTGTCATATGAACCATTGCTCTTCTTTTAAGTGTTATGTCAGACTGTTTACAAAAACCATTTGGGCAGGGCCAGTGCGATCCAGGGGATATAGGTCACCAGCATGAGGCACAACAGCATGATGACCAGAAAAGGCGCCACCCCCCTGGCAATCTTTACCAGGGGCTGTTTGGTAATGCCCGATGCCACAAAGAGGTTGAGCCCAAAGGGCGGGGTCAGCATTCCCATCTGGATGTTGAGCACCATGACGATGCCAAAGTGGACCAGGTCAATGCCGTACCGGTTCAAGGTTTCTAAAAACAAAGGCGCCAGGATAAGCATGGCAGATACATCGTCCATGAAACAGCCCAGGATGAGAAATAAAATATTCACTGTGAGCAGAAACATCCAGGGGCTGTGGATATGTCGGATAATGATCTCGGCCAGATGGTGGGGAATCTGTTCAGCCGTCAGAAGCCAGATAAAGGTCATGGCGCAGGACAAAATAAAGAGAAGGCAGGCGGACAGGACTGCGGCATCCCTGCAGATTTCGGTGATATCTGTCCATTTGAATTCCTTGTAAATACACATTTCAACAAACAGGGCATAGACCACGGACACGGCAGCCGCTTCAGTTGGGGTGAAAATGCCGGAATAGATTCCGCCCAGGACAATAAAGGGAAGCAATAATGCCCAGATT
>VMSR01000178.1 GCA_013792075.1 Desulfobacula sp. | reverse complement strand
TTTTGGGGTTGATAATTATAAATATGGTCATATTTTTTCTACAAAATAGTTCGATTAAATGGGCAAAATTATGAGAAATAACATCAATAATCATTTACACAGGATTTATTTATGAATTGGGATTGGGAAAAACTAAGGGATAACCAGCAAAAATACGAGAAAAAACAGAGCGGTGGCGGTCCGGGAATGCCCAGACCGCCTCAGTTAGATGAACTTATAGACAGATTTAAAGGGTTTCGATCTTCTGGTATTTTTCTGGTAGGTATTATTCTATTGGCACTTTATTTTGGGTCTTCTGTTATTTTTACGGTGGATCGAAATGAAGTGGGTGTGATCCAGCGCTTTGGGCAATACAATCGGCTTGCCCAGCCCGGGTTGAACTTTAAATTGCCTTCCGGTATAGAACGCGTAACCAAGGTGAATGTTAAAACACCTGAAACAGAAGAGTTTGGATTTGACACCACTAAGAGTAACAATGCCTATAGGACCTCCTCAGAAGTGCCAGGGGTAGAATCTTCCCTGATGCTGACAGGGGATTTGAATGTGGCCGTGATTCCCTGGATTGTCCAGTACAGACGGTCTGATCCCCGGGCCTTTCTGTTTAATGTTAAGAATGTAAAATCCTTAATCCGCAACATGTCGGAAGCCACCATGAGAACCATAGTCGGGGACAGGAGTATCAACGAAGTGATCTCCAGTCGTGAGGAAATTGCATTGGCAGCCAAGGAAATGCTCCAAAAAGAGATGGACAACTCTCAGGCAGGCATCTCCATTGTCAACATCGAATTGAAAAAGACAAATGTACCGGAACCGGTTCAGGCGTCCTTTAATGAAGTAAACCAGGCCATTCAGGAAAAAGAACAGACCATATACAAGGCCAGGGAAGAATATAACAAGGCAGTGCCCCTAGCAAGAGGTGAGGCAAAACGCTTGATTCTGGATGCGGAAGGGTATGCCATTGACCGCGTCAATCGCGCCCAGGGTGATGCCACCATGTTTAAAGCGGTGTATGAAGCCTATGCCCAGGCAAAGGATGTGACCAAGAAGCGTATGTATCTTGAGGCCATGCTGGAGGTCATTCCAAATCTGGGCCCCAAGTATATCATTGATTCTGATCAAAAAAATCTATTACCGTTTTTAAATATGGGGGGCAATGGATCGTCGTTGATTTCCCCGGATAAATTACTTCAAAAAGGTGAATAAAATATGAATAGTAACACTATAAAAGTATCAATTTTAACGGTTGTTGCCGCTGTATTGGTGCTGGTTTTTAGTGCCGCTTATATAGTGGATGAGACCGAACAGGTGGTGGTCACCCAGTTCGGACGAATTGTGGGCGCGCCTGTCAAGGAGCCCGGGCTAAAATTCAAGATGCCCTTTATTCAAACTGCCAACTATTTTCCTAAAAATATTTTGGAATGGGACAGTGATCCCGGCCAGGTGCCCACAAAGGATAAAACCTATATATGGGTGGATACCTTTGCCCGCTGGAAGATTTCCGATCCCGTTCTCTACTTTCAGTCGGTAAAGGATGAATTATCCGCCTTAAAGCGTCTGGACGATATTATTGATCCTGCCATGCGCAATTTGGTCACTTCATATCCCCTGGTTGAAACGGTTCGGAATACAGATAGGTCCATGGACACCTTTGACGTGGCCGATGATGATGAAAATAAAAACAGAAAAGTTCGGTATCAGGTTGATCTTGGGCGAGATGAAATCACCCGTCTGATTGTGGCCCAGTCCCGGAAAAAGCTGGAGGAGTTTGGTATTGAGTTGGTGGATATGAAAATCAAACGGCTCAATTATATCGACAGCGTAAGAAGATCTGTCTACGACCGGATGATTGCCGAAAGAAATCAGATTGCTGAAAAATTTCGTGCAGAAGGAAAGGGAGAGGCCAGCAACATAATGGGTGGAAAGGAAAAAGAACTCCAGAAAATAAAATCAGAGGCCTATAAAATTGCCCAGGAAACCAAGGGCAGGGCAGATGCCAAAGCCACCCGCATCTATGCAGATGCCTATGGTGTGGATCCGGAATTCTATGCTTTTCAGAAGACAATGGAAGTATACAAGAAGAGTCTATCCACGGACAGTACTCTGGTTCTTTCCACGGATTCTGATTTGATGAAGTATATGAAAGGGGCAGGTAAATAAGCGAGGGGTAGAAATTTTGCCATTGGCAAAAAAGTTAAATGGGGTTGAGTATTGAGTTGGCAGGTTGCAACTCAATACTCCTCCCAATATTGTTGTACTTGGTCGAGCGGCTATTTTTTCTTTCTCTGGTGTCTGGTTTTAGCAAGGAGTTTTCTGTGTTTATGCTTGCGCATTTTTTTCCTTCTCTTTTTAATAACACTACCCAAAAAAATCACCTCCTTTAAAATTATTTTATATATTGTTCATATTAGCTAAATAGTTACTATAGCATAGCATCTCCGGAAATGTCCATTTTTTTATTTGAAAGGCAGGCCAACCTTAATGCAGGAATGTAGTTATTTCAATAAAAAAGCGCTGGAAAGAGTGGACAAATCCGTTCTCATGGCAGAAGAGCTGGTGAATAATTTTTTTAAGCTTTCTTCCGGGCAATGGTTGAAAAACAGATATGATATTAAAACAGCCAAAGACTTATCTCCCCATGAGCGGATCTGCGGTCCCGTTGCCCAGGTTGTGAAGTATGAGGGCCGGAAAAAAGAGATCCCCTTGGTATCCTCTTCTTTTAGTTTGTATACCGTATGTCTTCAGGATGGGGCAATTCTTTCCTTGTTGGAAAAGGATAAAACCCTATTGCTGGACCCATTGCTTTTATATGTTCTCACCCATGAATTGGTGCATGTGGTCCGGTTTTTAAGATTTGAACACCGGTATGAAAATGTGGGGGAAGCAAATCTTACCCTGGCAGAAGAAAGACGGGTCCATGGGTTGACCCATTCGATTTTACACCGAGTGTCCCTCCCCGGACTTGACCAGGTGTTTAATTTTTATGGGGAATGGCGTGAAGGTCAGGTGGAGAAAAAACCAGGTAAAAATTTTGGATGATCCGTCTTGACAAGGATGAAAGACTAATTATTTTATCTTTGATTTTTCAAGCGGCAACTAAGAAAGATGGAGAAGTAAAAAAATGCCAGTTTATGAGTACCAATGTACCGCCTGCGGGCAAGTTGAGGAAGCATTTCAGAAAATTTCCGAACCCCCCCTTGAGAGTTGTTCTCAGTGCCAGGGTCAGTTAACAAAGCTTATTTCCCACAGTTCCTTTCATCTAAAAGGATCCGGGTGGTATGTCACTGATTACGGCGGGGCAAAGACCGGGGCTGGGACCACGGAAAAATCAACAACCAAGCCAATCGAGTCAACAAAGCCAATCGAATCAACAAAGTCAACTTCTGAAAAATCAGGCGATTCCGCTAAATAAGAAGTTGGTATTTAACCACAAAAATTTGATAGAGCAAACAATACGTAAACTAAGGAGAAATGTATCATGAGTTTAAGACCGTTAAGTGACAGAATTCTGGTTGAACGCGTTGCCGAGGATGAAAAAACCAAAGGCGGCATTATTATCCCTGACACAGCCAAGGAAAAACCGGCCGAAGGCAAAATTGTCGCAACCGGAAAAGGTCGCATGGGAGAAGACGGAAAGCTTCTGCCAATGGACGTAAAAGTTGGGGATCGTGTTCTTTTCAGCAAATATGGCGGGACCGATATTAAAATTGATGGTGGCGATTACGTGATCATGCGTCAGGATGATGTTCTGGGCGTTGTCGAATAATTAGATCAGTCGAATAAATAGTCGGATGATTTTGTTGAACAATTTAAAGAAATAGATGGAGAATACAAAAAATGGCCAAAGAAATTAAATACGATGCCAAGGCCCGTGAAGCAATGCTTCGAGGTGTTCAGGCACTTGCAGATGCAGTCGTTGTAACCCTCGGACCAAAAGGTAGAAATGTTGTTATCGAAAAATCCTGGGGTTCTCCCCTTGTGACCAAAGATGGTGTGACGGTTGCCAAAGAAATTGATCTTGAAGATAAATTTGAAAACATGGGCGCCCAGATGGTAAAAGAAGTCTCTTCAAAGACCTCTGATATGGCGGGTGACGGTACCACCACTGCTACCGTTCTTGCCAGAGCAATCTACGAAGAAGGCCAGAAACTGGTTGTTGCAGGTAACAATCCCATGGGGATTAAAAGAGGCATAGACAAAGCTGTTGCCAAAATAGTTGAGCAGCTTGAAGCAATGGCCAAACCCACTAAAAACCAGAATGAGATTGCCCAGGTGGGTACGATTTCAGCCAATAATGACGAGACCATTGGAAACATTATTGCCGAAGCCATGGACAAGGTTGGTAAAGAAGGTGTTATCACCGTTGAAGAAGCCAAATCCATGGACACCACTCTGGAAGTTGTTGAAGGTATGCAGTTTGACCGGGGATATTTGTCTCCCTACTTTGCAACCAATACGGAAAAAATGGTGGCTGCCCTTGACAACCCCTTTGTCCTGATTTGCGATAAAAAAATATCTTCCATGAAAGATCTGCTTCCGGTTCTGGAAGAGGTCGCAAAAAGCGGGAAACCCCTGGTGATCATTGCAGAAGATGTGGAAGGCGAAGCCCTTGCAACTCTGGTTGTCAATAAATTGCGCGGTACGCTGAACGTGGCGGCTGTCAAAGCCCCGGGCTTTGGCGACAGAAGAAAAGCAATGTTGGAAGATATCGCCATCCTGACCGGTGGCCAGGTGGTTTCCGAAGATATCGGCATCAAGCTTGAAAACGTAACACTCCAGGATCTTGGCCAGGCCAAATCCATTACCATTGACAAGGACAATACCACTATTGTTGATGGTGCCGGTTCCAGAGAGGCCCTTGAAGGTCGGGTTAAAATGATCCGCGCCCAGAGTGAGGAGACGACTTCTGATTATGACAAGGAAAAACTCCAGGAACGCCTTGCCAAGCTTGTGGGTGGTGTGGCTGTTATTAATGTCGGCGCTGCCACTGAAACCGAAATGAAAGAAAAGAAAGCCAGGGTTGAAGATGCATTGAATGCAACCCGTGCAGCCGTAGAAGAGGGTATCGTTCCTGGCGGTGGTGTGGCATTGGTAAGGTGTATTGCCGGCCTTAAGGATCTGAAGTTGGTGGGTGAGGAATTGCTTGGTGTTCAGGTGGTTGCAAGAGCCATTGAAGAGCCCCTGCGTAAAATTGCCGATAATGCCGGTGTTGAAGGCGCTGTCGTTATCAACAAGGTTATGGAAGGCAAAGGCGCCTTTGGTTACAATGCCAGAACAAACGTCTATGAAGATCTCATTGAAGCCGGTGTTATGGACCCCAAAAAAGTGGTTCGTTTTGCACTTCAGAATGCTGCAAGTGTTGCTTCCATCATGCTGACCACAGAAGCCATGATTGCAGACAAGCCTGAAAAAGATTCCGGCGGCGGAATGCCTGGTGGAATGGGCGGCGGCGGAATGGGCGGAATGGGTGGAATGGGCGGAATGATGTAAGGTAAATTTTTTACCTTTCCCATATAATATAGCCAAATAAAAAAAAGTCCCTTTACCCGTTTGTAGAGGGACTTTTTTTATGTTTTTTGTGTTGACGGAAATACACAGTTCATATACATAGCTTTATCTAAAATTTTTTGGTATATTGCCCCCGTGGCAAGAATAAATCTTTAAGAGAGGACTTATGACGTCGGAATCTATTGGGTTGCTTTACATGCTGAACGATGCGGGGCCGGTGGTGAAATTTGTCCTGCTCGTATTGTTGTTTTTTTCCATTATATCCTGGGCAATTATGTATATAAAATTTAGATATATCCGGCAATCATACAAAGAGTCAGCTGATTTTACAGAAGTCTTCTGGCAGTGTCGGACTCTGGCCGATGCATTTACCAAAGCCAAGGCCTTGCGGTCCAGTCCAATGGCCAGGATTTTTATTACGGCTTATATGGAAGTGTCCAGGTCTGACAAAAAGGACGGCAAAAGCACCCTGAGGGCTGAGACATCCTATCTCCAGGCAATGGGCAGCGTGAAACGAACCCTGAGGCGGTCCATTAATGTGGAGGTCAGACGTCTGTCCCAGCTGGTTCCCTTTCTGGCCACAGCCGGCAACACCGCTCCTTTTATCGGGCTTTTTGGTACGGTATGGGGGATAATGAATACTTTTCATGGGATTGGAATAAGTGGATCTGCCAGTCTTGCAGTTGTTGCCCCCGGAATTTCGGAGGCGCTGGTTGCAACTGCTGCCGGCCTTGCCGTTGCAATCCCTTCGGTCATTGCCTATAATTATTTCACAGACCGGATCCGGGTGCTGGACTCAGAACTTCAAAGCTTTTCTTCTGACCTTTTAAATATTATTGAAAAAGATATTCAAAAACAGATGGAGGCATAATGCAACTGGGATCCGGTAATGATCATTTAATGTCTGAAATAAACGTGACACCTTTTGTCGATGTCATGCTGGTGCTCCTGATAATTTTTATGGTGACCACTCCCATGATGGTTCAGGGAGTGGATGTGAATCTTCCCACCGCAACTTCCAAAGCCCTGCCGACCGACCAAGAGCATCTGATCATATCCATTGACAACGATTTAAAGGTGTATATTAATGACCTGGAAGTCAGTGTGGAATTTTTAACCCAAAAATTGGATGCGGTCCTGGAAAACATTGACAGCAAGAGTGTATATCTTAAGGCAGATAAAAGCGTGCCCTACGGGGTGGTCGTGAATGTGATTTCAAAAATTAAAAAAGCGGGAATTGAGAGTCTTGGGATGATTACGCTTCCCGAAGATGCAGAGGCCTCTTGAGCTGTTGGCATGGTGAATCAATCCCCTTTAAAAACTAAAAAAAATCCGTACGCTGCCGGTATGGATCAGACGACAAAAAACTTTATTACGGTCTGTTGTCTTTCTTTTTTTGTGCATGGTCTTTTTTTTGTCGGTATTTTTTTATTACACGGCGTCAATTTTTCCAAACCCTTGCCCAGGGTGGTTCAGGTAGACCTGGTCTCCTTTGTTCCGGGTCCTGCCGGGGGTCAGGGTGAAAAAAAACCCAAGGATTCCTCCCCTGAACCCAAAGAGGCAGAGCCTTCGGCGGCTGCTGAAGTTAAGGTGGAATCGGAACCTGCCAAGCCGCCAGCTGATCCTGTTCCAAAAGAGATTGCCGAGCCGGTAAAACCAATGCCTGAACCTGTTGCCGAACTTAAGCCGGATATCAGTTTAAAAACAAAACCGAAAAACCTAAAAGAGATGGTGGCTGAACAGGAAAAAAAAGAAAAGGAAGTAGCCCCTGAAAAACCGACGCCAACTCCGAAACCAAAGCCCAAGGAAGATCCGGAAGAAGCGCTAAAAAAAGCCCGGGAAAAAAAGGCCAAAGAGGTGGAAAACCAGAACCAAAAACAGATCTCAGATGCATTGGCCAGGATGCAGGCGTCCATCAAGGCAAAAGGGAGCCAGCGTTCTGATACGGTCGATACCAATCAGGGGGAGACCACAGGACCGGGAGGGGCAGGGACGGGTACGGGAATGGGAAAGCAGGGATATGAACCCATTGATGTATATAAAATGCTTTTACAGTCTGCCATTGAACAAAATTGGGTGTTCAATGACATGCTGGCCAGGATAGATCAGGGCCTTGAGGTCAGGGTCATGATCAAAATTTTAAAAAATGGTGAAATCCGGGATATTGACTATGAAACACGATCGGGGAACCATTATTTGGATGAGTCCGCCAAGAAGGCGATCACCCGAGCCAATCCATTGCCGGAGTTGCCGAAGGGAATGAATTCCTATGAAGTGGTAGTGATTTTTACACCAAGGGGGTTAAAATAAAATGAAGCAGTTAACAAATTATATAAAGTTGAAAATACAACATGGAGGACATGTTAGAGATCCCCTGTTTTTGTGGCGGGTCTTGCCTGTTTTTCTGGCAGGGATTTTATTTTTTTTATCAATGACTCAGGCCCAGTCCCATGG
>VMSR01000012.1 GCA_013792075.1 Desulfobacula sp. | reverse complement strand
GGCCAAACCCGTCTATGATAAATGTTCCAGCCGTTTTTCTACTTCAGGCCAATGATTCGGATGAAAATGCACTTTGTAATCATCCACATCCCAGCCGGTTAACAAGTAACATCTGGAACATTTATCATAGACGGGTTTGGCCGTTTTATATGTTTCTCTTAACTTTTGGTATCTTTCATTCAACCATATATTAGACATTTTTTCAGACTTGATGTTCCCGGCCAAGAATTCTGTGCCGGTACAGCAAGGGGAAACCCCGCCATCTGGATTAATATACGTCCAATTAAACAAATACGGGCAATACTTATCATCAGGGATTGTTCTTTCAGTTTGAAAAAAGGGGATAGGGGCATTAAAAAGTAAATCTATTTTTTTTGCATACGCCTGAGCTTGGAATACTTTTTCGTTAGACAAAACTCTGTCAAAAAAAATGGACCAGTCAGATTCCATATGCGCTCCAATATAGCCATAAGCGAAGCTGACGCCATTAATTCCAATTGTATGGGCAAGATGGACAATATCTTTTAAGTGATGAATATTCTGTTGAAGTATCGCCCCATGAAAATCAATTCGCAGGCTTTCTTTCCCAAACTTTTTTTTTGCTGTAACTAAATTTTTTACACCCTGCAAAATATCTTCATGTTTCGCACCGTTTCTAATCCACTCATTGGTTTCTTTATCTGCACTGTCAAGCGACACCTGAATATGTTCAGCACTTGAAGAAACGAATAGTTCCGCCATTTTTTCATCGATCAGAGTGCCATTGGTAGAAATAAAGACGGATATATTGCGTTTTTTTGCTTCGTTTAAAACATATTCCAGGTGAGATGACAATGTTAATTCACCTGCAGAATCAAGCCTTAAATGGGTCAGATCATCAAAAACATCCTCAACAATATTTTCGATCATTTTTTTGCTCAAATATTGAGGTTTTTTGTTGTTTGGAGGACGGCAAATTCGACAGTTTATATTGCAGGCAGATGTCAGGTTCAAATGCATGGTTCTTAATATCGGTTTATTTAAATCCAAAAAAAACTGAACTGCTTTTACATTCTTTTCCAAGGCTGATGGACAGGTATGACCATTGGAAATAATTTTGTCTCCATACCCCATTTTTATAAGCTGATCTTTGATTTCTGCCTCACAAATTGAAGCAATGAGAATTGCATCAAATTCATAATCGGCTATCTGAGTCGCTGAAATAATTGGTATGCCCAACAATGGAACCCCTTGCTTGGCTGTATCATTGTCCGCAACACAAATAACATACGGCTTTATTCTCTCGAGCATATTAATCCCAGCCTGCCCGCCACCAAACACAATCACTTTCCAGGTTTCCATAACTCTCTTTTTCTTCCTTTAATGTATTATATATGATTTCAACAATTTTTTCCGAAGCATTGCCATCTCAATTGTGTATTAGTTAAACCTTTTCTGCTAAAATAAAACAACCAAGAGAGGCCAGCTCAGTAGGATCGAAATGTTTAAAATCATCATGAATCCTGTTGATTTCCAGAGGTTCACAACATTTTGAGTTCTCATTATTATAATGGGTGATATAAGATTGGATGGTAAAACCCTGCCGTTCAAACCAATTTTTGAATTCAATCCCTCTATATTGATTCCCACTGCAAAAATCTAAAGATTCTTGTTCTTTATTCCATTTAATGCGACTTAGATACAAATGTTCAAATGGCTTGTTAAAATCCCTATGGTCTCTTAAATCTATTTGATGAAAAGAGAATCCTTTTGGCTTTAAAACTCTTTTTATCTCTTTAATCACGCCTTC
>VMSR01000238.1 GCA_013792075.1 Desulfobacula sp. | reverse complement strand
TTTTCCCGGGCGGCAATATCGGGGATCTGGCCGTGAACGGGACCGTGAATGATATTGCCATGTGCGGGGCCACTTGCCTGTATATTTCCGTGGGACTCATCATTGAAGAGGGGCTGCCCCTTGCGGATTTTAAGATTATCCTTGAATCCATGGCCGCTGCCGCCAAAAAGGCCGGGGTGAAAATCGTCACCGGCGACACCAAGGTGGTGCCCCGGGGCAAGGCAGACAAAATTTTTATCAATACCTCGGGAATCGGTGTGATTGCACCGGGAGTGAACGTGTCGGGCAGCAATGCCAGACCCGGCGATAAGATCATTGTTTCCGGCACCATTGCCGACCATGGGATTACCGTGCTGAGCACAAGGGAAGGTTTGAAATTTGATTCGGATATTCAAACGGATTCAGCCCCTTTAAACCGTATGGTCCAGGCCATCCTGGGCTCCGGGTGCGAGGTCCATGTGCTCCGGGACCCCACCAGGGGAGGTCTTGGCACCACCCTGAACGAGATTGCCGTCCAATCCCGTGTGGGGATGACCATTTTTGAGTCCAGCCTGCCCGTAAAGGGAGCTGTGCGGGGTATTTGTGAATTGTTGGGATTTGATCCCCTTTACATTGCCAATGAAGGCAAATTAATTGCCTTTGTTCCGGAAAAGGACGCCCAAAGGGTATTGGAGATCATTCAACAGGATGAATTCGGAAAGGATGCCGTGATCATCGGTGAGGTGACACAAAATGAACCTGGCCGGGTGTTTCTGGAAACCTTTATTGGCGGTTCACGGATTGTGGATATGCTGACCGGGGAACAATTGCCCAGGATCTGCTGATGACGTCCTGGGCCGGGGTTTGTCAGGCAACAGGGCCGGCCGGGGCCAATAGTTCCCGGATATGTTTTCGGGCAGCCGATAAAAAAGAAGGGAAGGCCGCGGCCAGGGTGGGGGTCAGTTCGGTTCCCCAGTCGATTTTTTCAGGTTCAATGCCGATGACCCGAAGATAGGGGCGGTGGCCGCGCATCTGGGCCATGCCCAGGGAGTCCAGAAGATCAATGTCATGGAGGGAGAGCATCTGCTTTTCCTCTTTTCTCAAATGGTCTTCTTCCAGGCTGAAGATGGTTCCGGGAACCTGGCCTGCACGGACAATATCCAGTACCAGAATGTTTTCATATTCTTCAAACAAATAAAACAGATCCTGGGTAAAGGTGCCGCCGTCAATGAAATCCACCAGGGCCTCATCCCAGTTTTCCCGTTCTTTCCAGAATTCATAGATGGCATGGACCCCGATGCCTTCATCCATGAGAAGGATATTGCCGACCCCCAGTACCAATAGCTTTTTCATTTTTCTTTTCCTGCACCTGCGCTTTTAATAAAAATTAAGAGGGGATGCCATGGGCATCCCCTCCTAGGGTTTTCAGGACAATTTAAATTATAGCGGTATTTCTACTGTAATTTCTTTGCCAGTGTCTGCGTCCAGCACGTGGACGGCGCAACCCAGTCAGGGGTCGTAGGAGCGGATAAGCCGCCCCACATTCACCGGGTTTTCAACATCGGGAACCGTCACGCCGATCAGGGCTTGTTCAATGGGACCTCTTTGTCCCATATCATCCATTGGGTTGGCGTTCCAGATGGTGGCAGAGGTGACCTGGTAATTGGAGATGACAGAGTTCTTAATGTCCACATAGTGGAGCAACGCACCCCGGGGGGCTTCTGTCATGCCAAGGCCTTCTGCGGTTTCCGGAATTGCCATGGGAACAAAGGTTTCCTTGCCGGGCTGGGCCTGGGAAATCCATTCTTCAACAGCCGCTGCCACAAGGGCGGTCTCTTCAGCTCTTGCCACGTGGCGTCCAAGGGTGGAGAAACAGGCATCACCGATATCACGCAGGTTTTTAACACCCAAGGTGTCCTGGCCTATTTTGGACAGTTCGGGATTGGTGGCCCACATTCTTGCAAGGGGTCCGCCTTCATGGGGTTTGCCATTGTATCTGGGGGCCTTGATGAAACTATAGGCACCGGGTTTGTTGGGGTTGGGTTTGGTCTGGCCCTTGGTGGGGTTCAGGCCTGTGGTTGAATCGTCAAACCATGAGTATTTAACATATTCCTTGATCATGGCCGGATCGACTTTATAATCCTTGCCGTCGGTGTAAACACCGGATTTCAGGAGGGTGGTGCCCTTGTTGTCCAAGGGGAAAACGCCCCAGGAAACCAGGTTTTTATGACCCACACCTTCCTTGAGCAGATCGCCGTAGGGGCCTGCCAGCAGGTATACAATGGGAACATATTTGTTGAGGATAAATTCTTTTACCTTCTTAAAGCGTACAAGATAGGCATCCAAGGCTTCCCTTGTGGGAATTTCAGTGGCGCCGCCCACAACGATACCCTGAACATGGGGCATTTTTCCGCCCAGAAGCGCCACCATTTCATGGCAGATTCTTCTCATTTCAAGGGCTTCAAGGTATTGTCCCACAGCCACGTCATTGATCTCTTTGGGAACCCGGATATCGTTGTTCTTGTATCTGGGGATAAAAGGAGCTGTTTCCGGACCATTCACATAGTCCAGGGCCGCCAGGTGGTAGAAATGCAGGATATGACTCTGGAGGTAATTGGCTCCGAGAATCAGGTTTCTGGCAATTCTTCCGTTATCTGTCAGTTCGACGCCAAAGGCATCATCCAGGGCCAGTGCAGAAGCCGTGGCATGTGCCGTGGGGCAAACGCCGCAGATTCTCTGGGTAATCTGGGTGGCATCCCTCGGGTCCCGGCCAACCAATATTTGTTCAAAACCGCGGTACATGCCGCCGGATACTTTCGCATCCACGACCACACCGCCCTTTACGGTAACTTCTGCCTTAAGATGCCCCTCAATCCTGGTAACAGGATCGATGCTGATCTTAATCGTCTTCCCGGCGCTGGCCGGTTCAGCCTGTGGTTTACAGCCTGCCATAATAAAACCTCCTTAGGTTATGAAAATTTTTAGGATTTAAGCGGGTTCATAAAAGGGGGATGTGCCGTCGGGAAATCCGGGCTCAACGCACCCAATGCAGACAGCATTGTCCACGCACCAGTTCACGCCGCCATTCCATTTTCTCTTATAGCAGTCTGCATAGGTATCCGGGCCCTTACAGCCGATATCCATGCGACAGCCTTTGGGATCGGACAATGTGGCAGACAATTCACCCTTGTCATACAGGGGCAGTCTGGGACAATTGTCATGGATATTTTCGCCAAAGAACAATGTTGGGCGACCGGATTCATCCAGTTCGGGAACCCCTTTTTCCAGCAGGTAAACCAGGGAACCGACAATCCAGTCCGGATGGGGGGGACAGCCCGGAATATTGACCACAGGTGTTTTAATGTCATGGGCTTTGAAGAAATCCATCACACCGGTGGCTCCGGTCACATTGCCCTTGGCAGCCGGAATTCCGCCATAGGCAGCGCAGGTACCGATGGCAAGAACAGAACCGGCTTTGGGGCCAAGCTCTTTAATGATATCCACCATGGTAATCTCTTTGTGGTTTATTTCACCAATAATGCAGTACTTTCCGTCTTCAGCCACGGGGATGGCACCTTCAACCACAATGGAGAATCTGCCTTTGTATTCTTCTGCAACGGCATACAGGTTTTCCATTGCAATTTCTCCTTCACTGGCCATGACAGTCGGATTGAACTGCAGACTGATGACCTTGAGAAGGATATCGGCAATGGGGGGGGACGTACTATTGAGCAATGTAACGGAACAACCGGTACAGCCCTGTCCCTGGATCCAGAGAACCGGATGTCGTGTCAACCCCTTTTCAAGGGCCAAAATGAGCGCAGGATTAACCATCTGCGAAATACCGATTCCGGCAGCTGTTCCAGTAACGGTTTTCAGAAAGCTCCTCCTGGAAACTCCTGTTTTTTTCTGTTGCGCTTCAGGCAACTGTTGTTCGTCTTTCACGGGCACCTCCTTGATGCTGTTAAAAGTCTAACACTCTGTACACGTTTTACCGCAGGAAACGATCTCCCTCACGGGTTTGAAATTTGATAGGGCAGTATATAAAGGGATGATACGGCTGTCAATCTTTTGTATAGAAATATTCAATTAGCATT
>VMSR01000269.1 GCA_013792075.1 Desulfobacula sp. | reverse complement strand
TATACTGGATTATATTCAGTCCTGCCTGAAAGTGTTCGTCACAAAAATTTCCAGGAGAGTTTGTCGGATAAAAGGATGGGTAAAAAATCGCCAGGTCCAAAACCAACTGGGACTTGCCTGGGAAAAAATAAAAAAAAAAGGAGGCTGATAAAACATCAGCCTCCTTAAATCTAAAAAAACAAATCAGGGTTTATTTTCTGTTTCCATATTCGGCATACCCCATGGCCGTCAGCCTGTAAACAAGATGTGCCATTTTTGAAAATGGCAGATAAGCAAACAGGTTAAAGATGGCAATCAGGTGCAGATAGTAAAAAAAGTAAGAAACGTATTCCAGGTGCGCCAGACGGGACATTTCAGTGAGCATGCCTGTCATACCAAGGGCAAATACAATCCCCAGAATAAACCAGTCTTTATAGAAGGACAACTGGTCCTTCTTATCCAATCGGTTCTTGATCATCAAGCTAGAACCGATTACCAGGGCCACGCCTGCGATATTGGCTAGCCATTTCACCGGGTTGAGCTGGGAGTAGGGTCCGGGTGTCTGGAAAACATACAGAACAACAAAGAAAATATTGGTCACGATGAAGAGCCCGATGAAGGAATACAGCACCATCATATGGGGAGTGGCCCGGTCTTTGTTGGCCTCACACTCATTGAACTTGTCATGCTTGAGCACCGTGGGGATGACCCGGATGATCGCCTGGACAAATGCCTTGTAATCAATGGATTTTTTGTCTGTTTTTCCTTCCTGAAGCGCATTCTGATGAATATCATTGAGGAAGCGTTTGAGACTCAAGGCAAAAATTAACGCCACGCAGGCCGCGGTTGGGACAAATGTCAGATCCACAAACCAGGTGGAAAAGAAATTTGCCTGGGCAATCACGTGTGCACCTTCATGGGCATGGGACCATCCAATGCCGAACACATTAAAAATCTTGGTCATAACATCCGCATGGGCCATGGTGATATAGGCAAGAATTGCAAACCATATGGCCGGAATTCCAATAAGAAACGGCAGTTTTTTAGGATCATTGATTGCGTTCGCCAAAAACTTGGGCTGGGCATATTCTGTGATGGCAGCGGATCTAACCGCTGAAAGCACATCCCCTGGAGCCGCTCCCCTGGGACAAAGGTCTGTACAATCACCACATTGATGGCAAAGCCAGATATCAGCGTTGCCGATAAGTCTGTCTTTGAGTCCCCAGGATGCGGCAATCATTTCTTTTCTGGGAAAAGGACTGTTTTCCGGTGCAATGGGGCAGGCCACGGAACAGGTTGCACATTGGTAACATTTTTTTAGCGTTTCTCCGCCAAGACCTCGTAGCTGGGCAATAAACCCGAGATCCGGTTGAGCAAGATATTTTTCAGTCATATTTACATACCTCCATATAATTTGGCCGAATTATTTGAATAGTTTACCATTAGAATCCTTTGAATGGGTTGGGACCCATTGCTTCAACTTCTTCAACAAAGGCATTAATTATCTGCGGTAGTTTGTCATATTCATCAATGGCGATTTCTGCAAAGGCAACCCGTTCATTTTCAAGTGCAAGGCTGGCAAGTGCTTCCCCGATCTTTTTAACACGGACTTCGGCCAGTTCAGAGCCTTTCATGAAATGACACTGGTAGTCGTCTCCATGTTTACAACCGATGAGAATAGCACCGTCCAAGCCCTGGGCCAAAGCATCCTTGATCCAGATGGTATTGACAGACCCCAGACATCTGACCGGTATAAACCGGACGTTGGGAGAATAGTCAATGCGGTTCATGCCCACCATGTCAAGGGCCGGGAAGGCGTCATTTTCACAAATCAGTGCCAGGAATCTAAAGGGCGGTTCGCTGTAATCATCTTCCGATGGGACACCGATGGCCTTTACCTGGGAACCGATACTGTCAATGGAATAGTCGGCAAAGGTGATAATTCTCTCCGGACAGGCACCCATACAGGTACCACATCTTCTGCACCTTGTCGGGTTGGCCTTGGGAGTCCCTTTTGCATCGTCATCAAGTGCGCCGAAGGGGCATTCAACTGTACATCTCTTGCACTGGGTACATCTCTGGAAGAAAAAATCCGGAAAGGTCATGTCGCCGGATCTGGGATGAACGGCCATGCCCCTGTTGGCGATTTCAATACATTGAATGGCCTTAAGGGCTGCCCCTGTTGCATCTTCAATAGATTCTTCTATGGTCATGGCCCGTCTGATGGCACCAGCAGCATAGACACCGGTTCTCTGGGTCT
>VMSR01000094.1 GCA_013792075.1 Desulfobacula sp. | reverse complement strand
CATTTAATAGCGTAAAATCAATCAGGGAAACCCTTAGTTTTAATGAAAATTTTTGTTTTTCTTTTTCCGGATGGCTTGTATGGCAGCCCCCATTTCCATTGCTGATTTTTTCCCGCCGGGCAAACACAAAAAAGACAGACAATAGACGGCAAAGGAAAAACCAGTGGCAAATAGAATTGAAAGAACATTAGAAGAAATGGTCATATCATAATGGTTCTGGAGCAAATGCCATAAAAAGACCGTGAGCATAACAGCAACAATTGTTTTCCATAAAATTTTCAAGAAAGCCCTTGTTGATATCATCGTTTTGTGAAATACAGATGCACAAGCCCCTATGAAAAAGCCAATTGCGGAAATCGCAAGTCCCACTGAAATCCCCACGGTTCCCCAATGAATGCCTGCCAGGATGCCCACGACATTAAAAATATTACCGGCAATTGAAAATATAAAAATCTTGTTCAGGTTTGACCCCGATTGATAGGTTGAGGTAAGAAACCAGAAAATGGGCCGGACAAGATGCTTGAACAGGAAAAAAATAGTCAAATATTTTAATATGGGTATGCATTCCTGCCAATTTTTCCCCAATACAAGGAGAACAATATCCTCGCATGACAGGTAGATAGGAACCATGAGGAATGCAATCACAAAAAAATACCCTTCGCTCATGGTCAGAAAAAATTGTCTGTATTTTTCTTTTTCCCCCTGCAGACGAGAAAGGGCTGAAACGGCTATGGACCCCAGGGGCCAGGCAACAAACTTTCCCGGAAGCTCACCCAGGTTATGGGCCTTTGAATACAGTCCCAGAGAATAGCTATTCAAAAATTTTCCAATAACAATTTTGTCGATTTCACTGACAATACTGGAAATGATGGCTGTTCCGGACAAGGCCGTTCCAAGTGAAAACAAGGACCTGCTGCCTGGATCTATTTTTTCGCATTTAGGCTTAAATGTACAAAAGCACCAGAGGAAAACGGTCCGGCTGGCTTCATAGGAGACCGGCATGGCCACCAGTGCCCAATATCCCGCCCCCAAAAAAGCCAAGCCGATGGCTGCAATTTTGGAAATGATCCTGGCCCCTAGATCTATCATGGAAATGATCCCAAACTGCAGGGTTCGTGTTAAAAGGGCATGGTGGGGGGCGGACAGTCCGGTCAGAAAAATCATTAAAATCATTACCAGAACAATATTTGTCAAAAGCGGTTCTTCAAAAAACCAGGCAACCAACGGCGCACTCACGACCGATAAAAATGTTAAAACCAGGGTCAGCCCGAGACTTATCCAAAAAAAACCGTTTACCTGGTTTGGGGAAATTGAAATAGCCTGGACAATTCCCAGGGAAAGGTATTGGCCGCTGACCATCTTGGGCGTTGACACAAAGGCGGCGGCCATGGCCACATACCCGAAATCTTCAGGTAGCAGAAGCCTTGCCAGGATTGCCACAGAAGCAATATTGATAAAAAATTTAATGCCATTGGTGCCGGCTGTAAACAAATAGGCCCGGATACTCTTTTTTCCGATATCTTTTGCCTGGTGTTTTTCCTGGAAATAATATTCGACTGGTTTTCGTGTGTATTTCATTCTATTCTGGGTTCATCCTTAACATCTGCTTTACCTTGGCTCTGGAAACGGGTTCAAAAAATGCTTTCCGAATCAACTGGGCCTGATCTGAAAATCTATTCCGATCTCCCGGGTTTAAAGCAAAGCAAAGGCGCTGCAATGCCTCAGCCAATTCACCGCCTGTATGGCATAGCTCCCAGATATCCTTTGGAACACTCCCGGGTATAATGTTTTTTGTGATACCATTCCGGCTGCCGATCACAATGACCGGAATGCCATATGCAATGGATTCCATGCAGACGGTGGAGCCTGAACTGATCAATATATCCACCTCTGTAATAATATTTGCGAAATCATCTTCAATTATGGTAAACATATCAGGCCAATCCAAAAAATCTGATTGAACCGCATAAAAATCCAGGGAGGGATGGGGTTTGATCAAAACCCTGGCATTGTTTTGTATTAGAAGATCCAAAATTGCCTTTAAAAGGTTTAGAATATCCAGGCTGTCGCTGACCCATATGGGCAATGCGACCAGGACCAAAGGACTATTTATGTTGAAGTGTTCTGCCTTTTTAATACCAATCTTATAAATATCTGAAAACCTTAATCCCGGGGCCACCACCACATCCAGACCGGGATAATATTTTCTGACGATATCAACGAGCCCACTCCCTATTACAGCAACCTGCCGGGGAATAACGCCGGCCTTGGCCTCAACTTCTGTGGGTTGAACATAAAAATTCCATTTATAGGCGGCAATCAGCCCTTGGTAACCGATGCTTGGGGTATCAACGAAAAAATCATTTTTCCCTTTGTTAAACCCCCGGTCCACCACCTGATTTTCAAACCAGTCAATTACAAGGTGCAATTTTATCTTTTCCTGCCCCAGTCGTTTGAAAAAACGGTAAAACAAAATCCCCCTGAATGAACTTCTCAATGCGATATTCTTCCTGAAATCCGCTTCCAAGACCGGTCCGATATTCATGCCGTTAAAAACAAAGTCATCCAGCCGAATCCGCTTGATGCGAAAAGGAGCTGCCAATGCATACAGATAATCCTGGATTTTTAAGAAATCAAAGGGATATAAAAAATTTTTCCCGGACTTTTCACTGAGCCGGATAATGTTTTTTAATTTTCTCCAGGTAATCACATTGGGTACAAAAAAAATATTTTTTTTCTCTTCCT
>VMSR01000244.1 GCA_013792075.1 Desulfobacula sp. | reverse complement strand
TTGGGCGGTACTGTCAAAGACTGTTAATTTGACTTGGCCATGAACAAAGACAAAGGAGGCTAACCCTCCTGCTATATCAACATTTTTTTCCAAAATACGGTTGGCACCCACGGTTCCCAAAGATGGTACATCAAGGGATCTGAGTTCGGTGCAAGCAATGAATCTATTAAACTGTCTCCTATCCGATTTGTCAATAAATAAAGAACAGTGATGCACAGCTGCATGGCTGTTGTGAACCTGTTTGTTAAGGTCCTGGATACTATTTTAGGCCACTTACTCAACTGGCTATCCTGAACATTTGAATGTAATCCACCAATATTAATTAATTCATCTGGGCGGGTACATATCAGCACTTCGAAATGGTAATAAATTCTTTTGTGAATTCAATTTAATATATACTCAGGCATAAATGAAATCTTTGTCCGTTCGTTCAACTGGGGATTTGCTTGACAGTCCTTTTTCATTTTTTATAATGAGCCGGAAACTCAAAATAATTTGCATACAAGTTGATCCTTCAAATATTCAATAATTCGAATGGTATCTTTAACAAAATTGTCTCTGATTTTCTTGAAGTACTACCGTTTATATATGGTATGAAGTGTCAGATTTTTCTTTCAGCTTTGAGGAATGACTGGCAGATCAATTAATCGCCCCTTTTTTAATTTCAAACTCAACAATAATTATCCCTGTCTTGAGTATTCAGCCGCCGAAATTGTCATGGATACCAAAACAATACATCGCCGGAAATCTGGATTAAAGTTGGTGGCAATCATGCAAAAATGGTTGAGTTTTCGGCTTTTAAAAAAGAAAATGCCTGTCAAATGTATCTCCAATCAAGTTGAATGGAGGTTTTATTTTTTTGATTTTGAATTTTCCCGTATAATTGAATTTCAAATTTGAGATTAAAAATCCATCCTTACCAGATCTGGTGTCTTGATAAATTTATAAAAGCACGGACTGGTAAAAGAAATAGTCGCCCAATGCTTGAAAATGATTCGTCTCTAATGATACCATAATTAGTCGCGAGTAATTCGCTTTAAACTTATGATTATTTTTGCAATATCCGGTTTTTTGATGTACGATTTTTTTAAAACATTTCATATACAATTTGAATTATTGAATATTGGAGCAGTTAATCTTTATGCAAGTTATGCATGAGTTTTTTGTCTGGTTTTGGAGATACATCCAATGGAAGATAAACGCACCTATGAGGAATTAGCCCAAAAGGTTAGAGAGTTATCGAAAGAACTTGAATCCTCAAAACATGAGATAACGGCCCTTAAGGGGTCTGAAAATTATTATCGGGCCTTTTTTGAACACGGGATGGACGGAGTTGTTGTTTTAGACCCTAACACCGCGCAGCCTATCAATTTTAATGATCAAGCCTGTCGGCAGTTAGGTTATTCAAGAGAGGAATTTGCCCGATTGCGATTATCGGATATCGAACTGAAAGAAACAGCTGCAGAAACACAGGCTCATATTCAAAAAATAGTGAAAAATGGGTTTGATAACTTTGAAACCTTACAGCGCACCAAGCAAGGTGAAATAAAGCATGTTCAGGTATTGGCACAGGTTATTGATATTGACGGGCGCCAAGTTTATCATTGTATTTGGCGCGACATCACCGAGCATAAGAAGGCGGAAGAAGCGCTACATCTGAGCGAAGAAAAACTGCGTGCCACCCTTGACGCTACTCCATTCCCAATAGCAATTGTCGATTTGCAGGATGATAGAATTATTTACTGGAGTCGCAGCGCCTTTACACTTTTTGGGCATGCCGCACCAACAGCATCGGAGTGGTATCAGATTGCTTACCCTGACCCTGGCTATAGACAAGACGTGATTGAAAGATGGAAACCTTTTCTGGGAAAAGCCAGAGAATCTCGTCAACCTGTCAACACAGGGGAATACAGGGTTACCTGTAAAGATGGATCTGAACGTATTTGTGAACTCTATGCGACAGTTCTTCCTGATAATCTTATTGTTACATTCAACGATATCACTGAGCGCAAGCAGGCTGAAAATGCCCTTAAAGAAGAACAGGCTTTTCTTGGTGCGCTTATAGATGCGATACCAGTTCCGGTTTTTTATAAAAACAGAGCGGGACAGTATTTGGGATTCAACAAAGCATTCGAATCGTTTTTCGGAAAAACGAAGGAGCATCTGATTGGTAAATCTGTATTTGATATAAATCCAAAAGATCTTGCTGAAATTTATTATGCAAAGGATAAAGAGCTGTTCGAGAAGGACGGCAAACAGCAATACGAGTCCCAGGTAAAAAATGCAAATGGTGAATTGCGGAATGTAATATTTAACAAGTCTGTTTATTATAACAATCAAGGTTCTGTTGTCGGTCTGATTGGTGCTATCTTGGACATCACCGATCGCAAACGGTCCGAGGAGGCACTGAAAAAAAGCGAGGTCAGATACCGCTCCATGATGGAATCCATAACAGATCCATTATATATCTGTTCACCGGATTTCATAGTGGAATACTTGAATCCGGCAATGATCAGTCGTCTTGGACGGAATGCAACAGGCGAAAGATGTCATAACGCCTTGCACGGTTTGGATCACAGATGTGATTGGTGTGTTTTCAATAAAGTTGCAAAAGGAGAATCCATTGAAACTACTATCATCGGCCCCCTTGACGGCAGGACCTATCGGGTAACAAACATGCCGGTTCAAAATCAAAATGGAACCGTTTCAAAAATGAGTATCTTTCGTGATATTACAGGCTATTTAAAAGCAGTGGCTGAAAAAGAAAAATTGGAACAGGAGTTAAGGCAGGCCCAGAAGATGGAATCCATAGGCACCCTGGCCGGCGGAATCGCCCATGATTTTAATAATATTCTATATCCCATTATCGGATTTGCAGAACTGTCTCTTGAAGACTTGCCTGAAAATCATCCTGTAAAAGAAAATCTGGAGGATATCCTTCAAGGAGCCAAAAGAGCTCGTGATCTGGTAAAACAAATTCTTGCATTCAGCAGTCAAAGAGAAGAGGAGCAAAAGCCCTTAGTGCTTTCCCCTTTGATTCAGGAAGCGTTAAAATTATTAAGGTCCACTATTCCTTCCAACATCGACATTCAACAGGAACTCTATGATACGCAAGACTGTGTTCTGGTCAGCCCGATAGAGATTCATGAAATCGTCATGAACCTTTGCACCAATGCCTATCATGCCATGGAAGAGACTGGCGGCACGCTCCGCGTCTGCCTATACAAGTCAGAGCCTGACCCGAAGCTGAATCTGTCCCATGGCGACTATTGCTGCTTAAGTATCCACGATACCGGCATCGGCATTTCTACTGAAATCATAAACAATATTTTTGATCCGTATTTTACCACCAAAGAGCAGGGCAAGGGGTCTGGATTGGGCCTGTCCGTCGTTCATGGAATCATTAAAAAAGCTCATGGGGCAATCAGTGTTGAAAGCATACCCGGCAAAGGCACTGTTTTTAAAATATACCTTCCCATAACCTCAGCAATAAATAAACCGGATGAAACATCAGAAGACAAACCCAATCTGGGTGGAAATGAAAAGATATTGTTTGTTGACGATGAAGTGGCTATTGTCAAATTAGGGGTCCGTCTGCTTGAAAAGCTTGGCTATACTGTGACGGGAAAAAACAGCAGCATTGAAGCTTTGGCTTTGTTTAAATCTGCTCCTGACGCTTTTAACCTCGTTATTACAGATATGACCATGCCTCAAATGGTGGGAACGGAATTTGCTACAAAACTCATGGAAACGCGCCCTGATATCCCTATCATTATCTGCACAGGGTTCAGCGAGAGAGTTGACATTGAAACAGCGGCATCGCTGGGTATTAGAGAATATATTCACAAACCGATTTTAAGTGTTGATTTATATTCAAAAGTACGGGCAGTTCTTGATCAATCAAAGAAAGGATAAAAATGGCAAAAATACTCATAATAGATGATGAAGAGCTCATTAGGAAAATGCTCAGAAAAGTACTTGAAAAAAATGGCCATCTCCGGCGGTGGAACTATTGACCCTAAAAAATCTATTGGCCAATTGAACTATTCAAAAAGAGGTTATATTGTCTATTAATACTTATACAAGTGTCTAAAAGATCAAGATTAACAATATTTCTGAAATACAGCGAACAGGAGTCGTAAGATGAAATATAAACTTCAAGATTTGATTGACATGGAACATTTCCAGAATTTACAGGACCGGCTTGATGAAATATATTCTTTCCCATCATCGATAATTGATAATGATGGTAACATCCTTACTGCCACTGCCTGGCAGGACATTTGCACACAGTTCCACAGAAAAAATAAAGATTGCGAAAAGCTTTGTATTAAAAGTGACCAATATATAAAGGATCATATACTTGAAGCGAATCCGGCTGTGAGTTATCGATGTCCACATGGGTTAGTGGACAACGCCACGCCAATAATCATTGACGGATTCCATTACGGAAATTTCTTTACAGGTCAGTTTTTTCTGGAAGAACCGGATATGGAATTCTTCCGCACTCAGGCCAAAAAGTACGGGTTTGATGAAGATTCATATCTTAAGGCGGTCAAAAGAGTACCGATCTGGACCCAGGAAAAACTCAACAGCTATCTATTCTTCATCAAAGGGCTGATTACTATTATCTCCGAAAGTGGATTGAAAAAACTTAAGGAGACTGAAAACCGGAAACTAATTGAAGCAGGCGAAAATCGGCACAGATCCATCATAAAATCGGCGATGGATGGATATTGGCTAACCGACACTGATGGACGGTTGCTTGAAGTTAATGAAGCCTATTGCCGCATGAGTGGTTACAGTGAAGATGAACTCCTGAAGATGAGTATTCCTGACTTGGAGGCGAACGAGGACTCTCAACTTGCAGCTGAGCATATGCAAAAAGTTATTTTTCAGGGATCAGATCGTTTTGAATCAAAACATCGTAGCAAAGATGGAACAGTTTTTAATATTGAAGTCAGTACTCAATTTCGTCCAGAGGAAGGTGGGCAATGTGTTTGTTTCCTTCGAGATATCACCGAGCGTAAACAGGCAGAAAAATCCATACGGATCAGTGAAAAAAAATACCGGACTCTTTTTGAAAATATGACTCAAGGTGTTTTTTATCAAAGAGCAGACGGAGTTTTGATCGAATACAACAATGCCACTCTTGAAATGTTTGGACTGACTTCCGACCAATTCATAGGAAGAACCTCCTTCGATCCACAATGGAAAGTAATTACTGAAGATGGAACAGTTCTAACTGTAGACAAACATCCCTCTATGGTAGCATTGCAAACTGGGAAACCGGTTAGAGATGCCATTGTTGGTGTTTATAATCCTCTCAAAAAATATTATAATTGGCTTATTGTTAACGCTATTCCACAATTTAACAAAGCAGGGGAAAAGCCCTATCAGGTATTTGTCACACTACAGGATATCACTGAACGCAAAAAAGCTGAAAGTGATTTATTTCAACAAAAACAATTTTTACAAAAAGCTCAAGAAATTGGGAAAATAGGCACATGGGAACTTGATATCCAGAAAAACGAACTGTTATGGACGGATGAAAATTACAAAATATTTGGCATTCCTATTGGAACGAAACTCACATATGAAATATTTTTAGAGTGTGTTCACCCGGATGATAGAGAATATGTTGATACAGAATGGAAAGCTGCTTTTACAGGTAAACCCTATGACATAGTTCATCGTTTGATCGTTGACGGCAAAACCAAATGGGTTAGGGAAAAAGCAGAGATTATCTTCAATGAACTGGGAGGTTGTATCAAGGGAACTGGTTTTACACAGGACATAACAGGACAAAAAAAATCTGAAATAGAAAAAATTAAAGAAAAACAAAAAGCAGAAAACTATTTAAACATGGCTGGAGTCATGTTTGTCGGACTTGATAAAGATGGGAATATCAACTTAGCAAATAAGAAGGCTTGCCAGATTTTAGATGGCCAACAAGAAGAGATACTTGGACTAAATTGGTTTGATAATTTTATACCTCAACACATCAGACATGAAGTTCATTCTGTTTATGAAAAGCTAATTAATGGAAATATAAAACCTGTTGAATATTATGAAAACTTAATTATTACAAATAGTGGTAAAGAAAAACATATCGCCTGGCATAATTCTGTATTAAGAAATGACGACGGTAACATAATCGGCGTATTGTGTTCAGGTGAAGACATCACTGAAAAAAAGCAACTTGCCGCGAAACTTCAGCAGGCACAGAAAATGGAATCCATAGGAACCCTTGCCGGCGGCATTGCACATGATTTCAATAATATCCTGTCCTCAATTATCGGGTTTACAGAGTTGGCTATTGATGGTGTCGAAAAGGGCAGTGAAATAGAGGATGATCTAAAGGAAGTTCGATCAGCTGGAATGAGGGCAAAAGATCTGGTTAAGCAAATATTGACCTTTGCCCGTCAATCCGATGAATCAGTAAAACCTATCCAGGTCAGCATAATTGTCAAAGAAGTGCTCAAATTTATAAAATCATCTATTCCAGTAACCATCGAGATCAATGAGAAATTAAACAGTGATTCATTTGTCATGGGATCACCAACCCAGATCCATCAGGTGTTGATGAATCTTTGCACCAATGCAGCCCAGGCCATGGAGGAAAATGGCGGTATCCTTGAACTCAGTGTGAATGATATAACCAATGACAGAAAGGATATGATACCTGATTTAAAATCTGGAGAATATATCGAGATTAAGGTAACTGACACAGGCATGGGCATACCAGCCAATCATATCCACTCCATTTTTGAACCCTATTTCACTACCAAACCAGTAGGTGAAGGAACCGGAATGGGCTTAGCCGTTGCCCATGGTATTGTTGAAAGCAATGGTGGACAAATTACCGTCGATAGCACAGTGGGTAAAGGAACTTGCTTTACTGTTTACCTACCCATTGCTAAAAAACGAAAAGTACATATTCAATCTGAAAAAGAGAATTTACCTCTTGGTAATGAAAACATCCTGTTTGTTGATGATGAAGCCCCTATTGCCAAAATGGGGAGCAAGCTTCTTGAGCAACTGGGTTATACAGTGACAACAAGAAGTAGCAGTATAGAAGCATTGGAGCTGTTCAGATCAAAATCAGAAGATTTCGATCTGGTTGTTACCGATATGACCATGCCGAATATGACGGGTGACAAATTGGCTGCTGAACTGATGCAAATCAGGTCTGATATTCCTGTAATATTGTGCACTGGTTACAGCAAGAAAATATCAGAGGAAAGTGTAGCAGAAATTGGTATCAAAGCCTTTGTATATAAACCGGTTGTAAAAGCTGATTTGGCAAAAACCGTTCGAAATGTTCTGGATGAGATGAGAATTCCTGCCAACGATTGAAGTGATTTCGTTGAAGGAGTGTAGAGTAAAAAAGCGAGCCCTACGTTTGTTTATAAATAGTTCTGACTGGAAACAGTAATTATGATTTTTTTTGATATACGGACCATCGTCTTCAGCTATGTAGTCACAAACATCATTTGCGTTTTGTTTATTGTGCTGCTGTGGCGGCAGAGCAGGGACCGTTTTGCGGGTTTGGATTTATTGGCGTTTGATTTTATCCTCCAAACGGTGGCCCTTGTTCTGATCGTTCTGCGCGGTGCCATCCCGGACTGGATGTCCATAGTTCTATCCAACACCATGATCATTACGGGTGCCCTGCTGGGCTTCCTGGGGTATGAACACTTCGTGGGAAAAAAAGGGCCGCAGACCCATAATTACGTACTGGTAACTTTTTTCATTCTTGTCCAGTGTTATTTTTTCTTTGTTCAGCCCAGTCTGACAGTAAGAAGTCTTAATATATCTTTGACGCTGTTGCTGATCTGCTTTCAATCTGTTTGGCTTATGTGGCACCGCATTGAGCCCGGTCTGCGTTCTTTAACTTTCGGGGTTGGACTGGTGAACTTTCTCTACTGCCTGGACAGTATTTTCAGGATCATCAAGCTTTCCATCGGGACATATACGGAGAATAATTATTTTCAATCAGGCACTTTTGAGGCGCTGGCGCTTATCGTCTACCAGCTGCTTTTTATCATGTTGACCTATAGTATCATCATGATGGTGAACAGGCGTCTGCTCATGGAAATTGGTACCCAGGAAGAAAAATTCTCCAAAGCATTTCATTCCGTACCCTATGCCATCATGCTTACTCGGCTCTCCGATGGGCTTATGTTTGAAGTCAATGATGGTTTTGCGAACATTACCGGGTACCATTATGATGATGCCATGGGAAAAACAACAATCGATCTTCGGTTGTGGGTAAATGAAGAAGATCGGATTGCCATCGTTAGCGAGTTGACCAGACATAAAAGGGTTCGGGATGCAGAATATCAATTTAGGAAAAAGTCGGGAGAAATAGTTTTCGGGTTATTTTCAGCCGAGATTATCCAGATAAATGACATTCCATGTGTTTTATCGGTCATCATCGACATCACTGAGCGCAAATATATTGAAGAAGACCGTGAGAAACTCATAAGGGAACTCAAAATAGCCGTTTCCCAGATCAAAAAACTAAGCGGCCTTTTGCCTATCTGCTCTCATTGTAAAAAAATCAGGGACGATAAAGGATATTGGAACTCAATAGAAAGTTATATTCATGAACACTCTGAAGCGGAATTCAGCCATGGTATCTGCCAGGAGTGTGCTAAAAAATATTATCCTGATATGGATCTTTATGATGATGAAACTCATGATTAAGCCATAGCTGAATATTCAGAGATCAAAATTATATGATACTAAAACAAAGCATTTCCTGGTATCATTATTGGAGCTTAGGTTTGTAATGCAAATAATAGTAACTCGAACAGATTGTAAAAACTCAGGCACTTTCACCAGTCGGATAGTTCGATAAAAAAAGGAGAAAATATAGACTTATGAAAGTAAGATGGCATGTTGCAATATGTATTTTGATGGCAGTAATGATGAATGGTTTCACTTCAGGAATAGTGTATGGAGATTTTCGAATAGCGATCATGCAGGACGAGAAAGGCGCTGCAGAAAAATACAGGCCTCTTGTGAAGTATCTGGAAGAAAAAGATATCGATATCTCATTTGTTGCAGCCCGGAGCTATCCTCATGCCGCCGAAATGTTTGAATCAGGATTGGCGGATGGGATGTTTTCCGGTTCTGGTATAGCAGGATGTATGATCATCAAGGAATTGGCTTATCCAGTTGTGCGTCCTGTGAGTGTTGATGGATGGAGTACTTATTGGGCTGTGGTGATAGGACCGAAAAATTCGAAACGTTTCACCCAGAATACCGACTATTTTGACAATAAAAGAGTTATTTTCTGCAGCCTGGCCTCGGCCGGGGAATTTTATTTTCATTCGTTGGAGGGGGGGGTACCTGCCTATGTGACGATATTGAAAGCATCCTCCCATGGCGCTGCTCTTGATGCCCTTGCACGACAGGCTGCTGATTTTGCCATTGTCAAAAATCGTGTATGGGACAAGGCTGAGCAGAATTATCCGGGTCTCATGCGTGTGGGAGAAGATCCTGGTGAAAACCCGGATGGAACCCTGATCGTATCGGTAAAGACTGAAAAAGCAATCGCAATGAAACTGCGAGATGCTCTTCTGGCGCTCAAGGATGACCCATCAGCCAGCGCTTTAACAGTTAAAAAAGAGCTGAAGATTACCGAATTTATCACAACAACAGTAGAGGATTTTAAATCTACACTTCAACTCTTGAAAAAAGCCGGGGTTACACGGGAGTTTAATTTTGATTTCTAAAGATATTAAAGGGATTTATATCAAGCTGATCGCAGCAATTATCATCCCGACAGTACTGGTTTTCGGCTCCATGATCACAATGATGGCAAGGGATCATGAAAAAGCGCTCACGGCAGCAATGGAGTCCAAAATAGAAGCAGTCACGGTTTTGCTGAAGAAAATCAGCATTTCAGGCTATCAGAATTTCGACTATTTCATGCTCGATGAACTCGCTGAGGAGGCTTCCAGAGACCCTGAGATTGTTTATGTAAGTTTTCTTGATGCTAAGGGTCGATCGTTGACAAAAACCCCTGAAGCAAAGATGAACGATAAATCTCTTTTGCATCTCCAAAAAGAAATTTATGGAATTGAAGGTGATAAAAGCTCTTTATTAGGGTTTATCCGGATCGGGTATGATACCCGTTTGATGCAAAAAAGCGTGAGCCAGGAAATTTATAAAATGGTGTGGTACAGTATTCTTGGTTTTGTCATTTTTTCATTAGCGTCACTTTTTCTGACAGGCATACTGATCAAGCATCTTAAAAAAGCTTTGGAAACGACCAAAACGATTATAGAAAACCTTCCGTTTGGAATGGTTCTGATCAATACGGATAAACAAATTCAGACCATAAACAGGGCTGCATTGGACATCATGGGTTTTGACGGTGATCACACCCTCATTGGAAAGGTATGTCATAACAATATCTGCCCTGCTGAAGAATGCAACTGCCCGGTTCTGGATCTCGGCCAGGCAGTTGATTCGTCAGAAAGGACCGTGCTTGATAAAAATGGCAACAAAGTTCCGGTGATGAAGAGTGTTATTCAAATTAACCTGGAGGGCGAAGATCTCCTCTTGGAGGCTTTTGTTGATATTTCACCGTTAAAGGAGGCTGAAAGTGCATTAGTGCTTAGTGAAAAAAAAATGAGAACGGTTATGGAAACAACCCCGGAGCCGATTGTGGTATATGACAAAAACGGACTGACCACATACATCAATCCTTCATTTGAAAGGGTTTTTGGATGGACATCTGAAGAAATCCAGGGGGAAAAGATTGATTTTGTGCCGGAAAAGGCTCGTGAAGAGACCAGGGCGGCAATAAATAAAGTTCTCAAAGGAGAGACCTGTTATGGCCTTGAGTCTGTAAGAAATACCAAGGACGGAAGCCAGAAAGAAATTCAAATTTCTGCATCTCCAATACTGGATGAGACAGGAAGTTACACCGGCATGGTCGTCAACCTGCAGGACGTGAGCGAACTGGTGGCATCCCGCAAGGCTGCAGAAGCTGCAAGCTCGGCTAAAAGCGAGTTTTTGGCCAACATGAGCCACGAGATCCGCACTCCCATGAACGGGATAATCGGCATGACGGAACTGGTCCTGGGAACTGAGCTGACCGGAGAGCAGCGGAAATATTTAGAAATGGCAAAGATATCAGCAGACTCACTCCTGGCACTGATCAATGATATCCTGGATTTTTCCAAAATCGAAGCTGGGAAAATGGAGCTGGAAGCCATTGATTTTAATCTACGTGTCACACTTGAAAATGCCACCGACACATTGGCGTTAAAGGCCCATGAAAAGGGTTTGGAGTTGGCCTGTCACATCCGGCCGGATGTACCCAGTGCTTTAATCGGGGACCCGGGCAGACTGCGCCAGATTATTGTTAATATAGCGGGAAATTCTCTAAAATTCACCGAGGAAGGCGAAATCGTGATCCGGGTTGAAATGGAATCCGAGTCGGATGATTCAGTGAATCTCCATTTCATGGTATCAGACACCGGCATCGGGATTCCTGTCGACAAGCTGGATACGATTTTTAAAAGTTTTGAACAGGTGGATAGCTCCACCACAAGAAAGTATGGCGGCACAGGTCTTGGGCTATCCATTACCAGACGGTTTGTCGAGATGATGGGTGGAAAGATCCATGTGGAGAGCCCGAACCGGTTTCGGTTGGAGGAGGATTCCAACGCCCGGAATCAGGAGCCCCGTCCTGGAGGTCCGGGCAGCATTTTCCATTTCACGGTCAGTTTTGAACGAAGCCGCTTAAAAGACATCTGCATCCCGCGAGCCAAACCACAGGATCTTTCCGGAATGCCGGTTCTCATTGTGGACGATAATTATACCAACCGCATTCTGCTCCAGGAAATGATAACACCCTGGGGCCTTGTTCCAACGATTGCAGCCGATGGGAAGGAAGCAATTACTATTTTCAACAGAGCATTTAATTCAGGAACGCCATATCGATTAATTTTATTGGATATGCAGATGCCGGAATTAGATGGTTTTGACACAGCCAAAATAATCAAGGACGCGCCTTCGGGAAAAGATGTAAAAATTATCATCCTTTCTTCCATAGGGCAGAGGGGTGACTCCAATCGCTGTAAAGAGGTCGGCATCTCAGGGTATCTGCACAAACCCATAAAACAATCGGATCTATTTGAGGCCATCATGATGACCATGGGGCTTTCCTCAGAAGAATCCCCTGCGGTTATCACACGACACACTGTTTATGAAGCGCGGGAAAGTTTTAATATTCTGCTGGCTGAAGACAACTTGATAAACCAGACCCTGGCTGTAAAGCTTTTGGAGACAAGAGGGCACCGAGTTACCTTGGTATCGAACGGGATAGCGGCTGTTGAGGCATTTAAAAAGGGTGATTTTGATCTGATTCTTATGGATATCCAGATGCCGGGAATGGATGGATTTGAAGCTACACGGGAAATAAGAAGACTTGAAATGGCCAATCCACAATCATCAATCCACACCATCCCTATTATCGCCATGACGGCTCATGCCATGACAGGGGATCGGGAAAAGTGCATCAATGCGGGTATGGATGATTATGTGTCCAAACCGATAAAACCGGAAGCGCTTTTTAGTGTTATTAAAAAAGTTGCCAGTAAATCACAGATTAAAAAAGAGCAAAAACGACACCTGCCCTCACAAGATTCAGAAAGTTTTTCTCCAACGACTTTTGACCTGTCTGTCACCATGTAGGCAGTATTAGGTGATAAAGATCTTTTCCGGGAAATTGCCGGAATGTTCATAGAAAGCTGTTCAGATTATATAACCCGGATCAAGCAGGGAATTGCTGGAAACGATGCCGGTATTCTTGAGAGAGAAGCTCACAGCCTAAAGGGTGCTGTCGGCAATTTCAGCGCCAAGGAAGCTTATGAAGCAGCCTATCGCCTTGAGAAATTAGGAAATGAAGGGAAAATAACAACAGCGGCAGAAGAATTATCAATCCTTGAAGGCATTCTATCTGAATTGGTATCGGAGATGAAAATTGTTTTGCAGGAAATGAACAAATGAAAATTCTGATCGCTGACGATGACCCAATATCCAGACGTATACTGGAAGCAAACCTGCTTGAATGGGGCTATGAGTTGATGGTTGCTTCTGACGGCCTTGAGGCTTGGGAGATCCTCCAAAAACCCGAGTCACCGAATCTTATCATTTCAGACTGGATGATGCCCCGGATGGACGGATTAGAGCTTTGCCGGGAAATACGCAACATGGAGAAATCCAAATATATCTACTTTATCATTTTAACGGCAAAGGGAGAAAAAAAAGATATTATCAGCGGACTGGAGGCCGGGGCAGATGATTTTTTGACCAAGCCTTTTAACCAGGAAGAACTGAAGTATCGAACCCGGATAGGTGAACGGGTCCTTAATTTAGAGCACCGCATAATGGAATTGGCAAACATAGACTCATTGACCGGCTTGCTGAATCGTAGAGCTTTTATGGAAAAAATGGAGCAGGAGATGTCGCGGACACAGCGGGAAAACAACTCCTTTTCTCTTATTTTGACCGACATCGATCATTTTAAAAATGTCAATGATACATACGGCCACCAAATAGGCGATCTTGTGCTTCGACGGTTTACCGGTCAATTAAAGACATTAGCAAGGCCCTATGATTTTCTGGGGAGATACGGAGGGGAGGAGTTTTTGATTTGTTTGCCGGGGGCAAACGGGTTGCAAGCCGCTTCAACAGCCGAAAGAATGCGCAGACAAACAGAAGATATGGAAATCATGCTGCCAGACGATTCACAATCAATTCGGATCACTGCCAGTTTTGGAACGGCCTGCTATTCTGTTGAGTCAGAAAAAGATGTTGATTCGTTGATTAAAAGAACAGATGTTGCGCTGTACATGGCCAAAAACAAGGGGAGAAACTGTGTGTGCAATTCAAATCATAGCGAATTGGGCAAAGGAACGACTGTCAGTTTTAATGACCCGCCAAATGAAGAAGCGTAATGAATCCGTTGTAAGTTTGAGTATTCTGGACAGGAAAGATCTCTGTTTTTTGATTGGAAAATTCAGATGCCCAGGGCGAGCGCTTTGTCTATGAAAAGGTCCTATATTCCTACCAAAGGTGGCCGAGTACCGGCGTTTCAAGCCCTTGGTGACAATTTTTAGAAGGGGGGATTGAAAATTATCCGATCCCCCTGATTTTTTACCGGTAAATATTTTCAAAGGAGTTGTCCTTTCAATTTACAATCTATATGTTAGCCCTGATCTTTCCCAGTAATAACACTTTAATATCTCCATTCGCTTTATAGCTCGCCCAAAGAAGATACGGA
>VMSR01000177.1 GCA_013792075.1 Desulfobacula sp. | reverse complement strand
CGGATCATTTCCGCTGCATCTTCAAATCCCTGGCATTCTTTTAACAGATCGGCACCTTTTACAGGATATTGAATCCAGATATTTTTTTCATAATTTGTAAGACCGTTCCCTTGTTTTTCCGATGCCTCACCGGGCATGAAAAGAAGCCCGACTTCATGCAGCATAGCAGCTTTTCGAATATCCTCCAACTTTTTTTCAGCAAACCCAAATTGTTTTGCAATAAAAGAGGCGATCTGGCCAACCCTGTCGCCATGGCCCCTGTTTTGTTCTATTCTCGTGGTGATCAAAGCGGACAAAAGCCGTTCAAACCCCCTTACATTCCGGGTAAGCGTTTCTTTCATATGAGAAATGGACTTTTTCATCCCATCCCGCTCACGGGTCATGTGGTGGATCTGTTTGAGTGCAGCGTTCAGGCTGTTTTTTTCCCGGATCAGCTCTTTTTTAACCGTTTTCAATTCCTGCTTAAACTTGTCCAGGTAATGAAACGCCTTTTCCAGGGTCTGTTCTTGCAAAATTTGTTTTTGTTCGAGGGTCTTTTTGGCAATATGGCTATTGGAACGGGCATACACTTCTTCCACTGACAAAGGCCGAACAATGAATTCATCAACCCCTGCCGCCTTAAGAGCCATTCTTGCCTTAAATTCCGGATAGGCATTCACACCTAGAAAAAAGGCCTGTTTAAACCGGGACGAAACCGCCCCAAAGGCATGGATTCTTTCTTTTACAGATTGAATTGCAACCGGGTCCGGGGTTGTCAGGTTATCCATTAAAATAATATCCACCGGTTTTTCCCAGGCATCTTTGGCATCCAGATCCTTTGTACAGCAAAAATTGGCTGAAAACCCATTGGCTTTGGAAAATAGACCCATCTGGCCCTCATTCTTTTTATCCGCCACATACAGCAATGATATGAGATCTTTGTCCATGCTCTCCCCGGGGTTACCCCCCAACCCTATTTTTCGGAATAGTCATTTGTCCACCATTCGTCCCATTGGGTTTCCATGATACCCTGGGCAATCTGTTTGCCCATTGACGTTTCTATACGCCCGATGACCAGGGGCAGCCATTTTTCAGGCGACACAGCCCCTGTATCTTCAAGTTTTTTCAATTCCAGAACAAATGAAAGCTGATCCGCATCCTTGGCAAGCTTTGCCTCTCTGGTTTCGCCCAGATTAAACTCCTCAATAAGGGATTTGATATCATTACCAAAAGAAAGTGGGTTTATCAAATCAGAAATGGCTTTGGCTTCATCCACATGTGTATATTTTTTCTGCACATAGTTAAGATCTCCGGTCCGGGCTTCGGGAATATCATGGAGCAGGGCCATTGCCATCAGTTTTGACCCATCAATATCCGTATCCAGTCTTGACATGACAAAACAGATAAAGGCCATTGTAAAACAATGTTCTGCAATGGTTTCACGACCCGATCCCAGAAAAGAATAACCGGACCGGACAATATCTTTTAACATTCGCATCTCAAACAGCAAATTGGCAATGGACTTCATCTTTTTTGTCCAATCTTTAAGGTATTAGAGTAACAATTCTTGACTTTTTATAGAACAGGCGTTTAAATAAAGTCAAGATATTCAAAGGGAATCACTGCAGATCAAGGGGGTACCATGTATCAAATAAAATGGATAGCAAATATTTCAGGCATCATTGTCTTTTTATTCTTTGGTTTCTTGTCCATGGTCTGGGCCCAGGATTCCGGTTTTTACTATACCATACAAAAAGGAGATACCCTCTGGGAGCTGTCCCAGCGCTTCTACAATTCCCAGTGGGACTGGCCGGGCCTCTGGGAAATGAACAAAGATATCAAAAATCCCCACCAGATCATCCCCGGAACAAAAATACAAATTTTCTTAAAATCACAAATACCGCCTAACCCAACCGAAGAAAAAATTACAAAAACCCAAGGACCGAAAATAACACCCACCTTTACTTACTCGGAAATGAACCACATCGGATTTATTCGGGAAACGGCTGAAAACTCCCTTGGAAACATCATCCGGGAAAAAGACGGCAACCTGATGATGTCCACCAATGATATTATTTATATCAAACCCACTGGAATCGGCAACCTCATACCCGGAAAGCGGTATCAGATCTTTACCACGGAAACCATAAAAGAAACGATCAACGGCCAGGTGTTTAAGGGTGTGAAACACCTTATCAAAGCCGAACTTAAGGTTCTTGAACACAATGTAAGCTATGTGACGGCCATCATCACCAAATCCTTTCGGGATGCCAACGTGGAGGACAGGATAATGGCCTATTATGAAAGGCCCGCCCTCCTGTCTGTCCAGGAAAACCCGGACCCCATTAATGCCGTTATTCTTTGTTCGGAAGACAATACCATTATGGTCAATGATTATAGAATTGCCTTTATCAACAAGGGCAAACTTGACAATATCACACCCGGCCAGATTTATTCTGTTCTTCAGGAGAATAAGTCCGCCCTTGGCGCATCGGATTCAATCTGGCCCAAAAAAACCATACCCCTGGCGCCTCTGAATTCAGGAAAACTCATTGTGCTGCACACCGAGGATATGACGTCCACGGTCATGATTCTGTCTTCCAAAAAAGATATTTATCCCGGAGATATGGTCAACTGATCCCAGGTCACCCGCAAAATTTCCTGGTAGGTGGTCTGGCCTTCCAGCATTTTTTTTATCCCGTTCTCACGCAGCTGGGTCAGTCCCTCTTCAACTGCTTTGCCCCTTAATTCTTCCAGGCTGGCATTATGGGAGGTCAAACGCTTGAGGGATTCTGAATAGGGAAGGACTTCATAGATTCCTGTCCGCCCGCTATACCCTGTATTCCGGCACTTTGCGCATCCTTTCCCATGGGATAGCAAAAGGGGGCCTTTCCGGGGAACCAGAATTCCCAGGTCCGCCAATTCCCGGGAATCCATTTCAAAGGTCTGGGCACAATGGGGACAGATTTTCCTGACCAGGCGCTGGGCAACAATGCCGTTCAGGGACGAATGGACAAGATAGGGCGGAATCCCAAGGTCCAGCAGCCTGAATACGGTTGAAACAGCATCATTGGTATGGAGGGTGGACAACACCAGGTGACCGGTCAAGGCAGCCTGGACCGCTGCCTGGGCAGTTTCAAGATCCCTGATCTCCCCCACCATGATGATATCCGGATCCTGGCGGAGAATATTTCTCAAAACAGCGCCAAACGTAACATTAATGGCCGGCTGGACAGCAATCTGATTAAACTCTTCGTGGATCATTTCAATGGGATCTTCAATGGTGGTGATATTGACCTCGGGAGAAGAGAGCATTCGCAGGCTCGAATAAAGGGTGGTTGATTTCCCGGAGCCTGTGGGGCCTGTCACCAGGACAATCCCAAAGGGCATGGCAATCAGCCTTTTATACCGTTCAAAATCGTCCTTAAAAAACCCCAGCATTTCAAGGTCCTGGAACAGAATATCCGGGTCCATTATTCTCATGACCACCTTTTCCCCAAAAGCCACCGGAATGGTGGAGACCCTGATTTCAACCTCTGTATCTTTTTTTCCCAATTTGATCCTGCCGTCCTGGGGCCTTCTCTTTTCCGCCATATCCAGGCCGGAAAGGGTTTTAATCCTGCTGACCACGGCATTGTGAAGCCTTTTGGGTAATTTGTAGACCGTGTGAAGGGCGCCGTCAATGCGCATTCTCACAAGACAGATGTCCCGTTTGGGTTCAATGTGGATATCACTGGCTTTTTGATCAAAAGAATAGTTGAACAGATGATTGACCGCATTGACAATATGCTGGTCCGTGGCCGGCAGGTCGTCCAGGGAGGCCAGACTGACAAATTGTTCAAGGTTCCCCAGATCAACCCCTTTTTGTGAAAAAAGATCCTCTGCCGCTGAAATGGAATAATGGAATCCAAAAAACTCGTTGATCAATTTTTGAACATCTGATTTGGAACTGACAATGGGTTTAACCTTCAATTTTGAAACCATCTCCACATCCTTAATGGCCTCGTAGTTAAACGGGTCCGGGGTTGCCACCACCAGTTTGCCTTCTTCGACTTTCAGCGGCAGCAACAAATGTTTTAAGGCAAAGGACTTTGAGATGGTACCCGTTACAAGGTTCAACTCCAGTTTTAAAGGATCAATTTTGATATATTCAAGGCCAAAGGCTGCGGCCAATGCCTTGTAGATCAAGTCTTCATCAATAATTTTTCCCGGCTGGTCACACCGCTCAATCTTTAAATACAAAATAACATCAATAAAAGATATCTGGAGAATTGCCCGCTTTTTTGCCTCACCTGTCAAAGATTTTTCCCGTCCCTGCCCCCAAAGGATCTCCTGGATTTTTTTTTCCTTGCCCATCAGCTGTCTTGCCTGTTCCTTTGACATCAGCTTTGCTGCAATCAGGACTTTACATATATTGATGGAAGAAAATTTCGGATGGTTCTGATCCTGCATATCGGTTTCACCCCATGGTCAAAAAAAATTTAAGTGCATTCCTTTTCTTATACGTGATCGGAAATCAAATTGTAAAGACCTATCCGAAGAATGTGACTTGCAAGATCAGTGTCTCCGGCATAGTCCCATGCATCAGGTCATCCATCAAAGCACTCAAAAAAAACCTCTGCAGTTTAAAAAATCCCATGCCAGCCATAAGATATTTTTTTTCATGGGACGCAGATTGGCCCAGATATGCGCAGATGAAAGCTCCTAAAAAACAGCCCCCATCTGCCCCTTATTTATCTGGTTTTCTAAGCCCCTGTCACCAACCCCTGCCAGGACATTGCAGCATGGGTAAAAATCACACCGAATTTTGTTACCAGCATTTTTAACAATCTCGCGGGTCCGGGTATATCCCAGTGGAAAAACGCTATCTTCATCCTTGATATTCTCAGTAGCAATATATTCACGCAATCGGTCTGCTACCTTTATCGGGATGAAAACAATTTCTGATTGACGGCCACTTTTGGGATCAGTCAGGAACAGTTTTCGATCATTCACATTAGACAAAAAGGTCATATTTCCACAAAAGGTCATATTTAACCCCGACTAAGTTACAAACGGCTCTGATTCCAACCTAACCTTTTTTAAATTAGAGCCCCTGTCCAGAGAGCCTCTATTTGGACCTGTTTCAGGTTTTTAAACGTTTCGGTCCTGAAATGGTGGCGGCGGGTCAGCTTGAACCTGTTTCTGCTGAATGAAATACCTACGGAAAGATCTGGCACCCGGGGTGCCCGGGGGTTAATGACCTTCCTGAAATTGCTTTATAAATTGATTATTATTAAATGATGACAGGTGATGCGACCCACATGTTATTGACCTGGCACAAAAATTGGATAGATAAGAAGTACCACTATTCCCCCTGGAAGTTTCATTTATGATAGATTTGCATAGGATATTCAACATGGCCACGAAAAGATGTACCCTTAAATTTCAAACGGTTAAATCATGACAAAATCACAAGGCAAGACATCGGTCCATTCAAAAAAGAAGCCTCGCAGCCCGGCAAATCGTCTGTTCAGGATCTTTCAAATACTGTTCGTCCTCATTGCCATTATGGCTGCCGGCACTTCGATCGCAGTTTTGGGTGTTTATTTCGACATCAGTAAAGATCTCCCAAGGATTTCAAACCTCCTGGCCGATTACCGCCCCCCCCTCATTACGACCATATATTCGGATGATAACCGTAAAATTGCAGAATTTTTTAAAGAACGCCGCACCGTCATCTCCCTGGATGAAATGCCCTTGATGTTGAAACAGGCGTTTGTAGCGGCAGAGGATTCACGCTTTTTTGAACATCATGGGATTGATTATCAGAGTATTATCAGAGCCTTTTTGAAAAATATTGAAGCGAAAACCATTGTACAGGGGGGCAGTACCATTACCCAGCAGGTTACAAAAGCTTTTTTTCTGACCCCGGAAAAAAGTTATACCCGCAAAATCAAGGAAGCCATTCTGTCCTATCGGATTGACAATGCGTTTGGAAAAGAGGAAATTCTATTTTTGTATTTGAACCAGATATATCTGGGTCATGGCGCGTACGGTGTTCAGGCTGCGGCTGAGAATTATTTTGGTAAATCCGTTTCAGACCTGAACCTTGCTGAATGTGCCATTTTAGCAGGATTACCGCAAGCCCCCAGTCGCGACTCACCCTTCCGGCACCCGGAGCGGGCCAAAGAAAGACAAATTTATGTGTTAAACAGAATGGTTGCAGAAAGATACATTTCAAATATCCAGGCCGCCGAAGACGTTGACACCCAGTTGAAAATTAAGGATCGGCGCAACTGGTATATTGAAGAGACACCGTTTTACACCGAATATGTTCGGCAGTATATCGAGAGCAAATATGGTGCGGATGTTTTATATACCGGCGGACTGCGGATTTACACAGCCGTTAATATTGAAATGCAAAAAATCGCGCTCCAGGAAATAGGAAAAGGATTATCAGCTCTCGATAAACGCCAGGGATATCGTGGACCGATCCGGCATCTGGCAACCAAAGAGATCGAAGCCTATTTAGAAAAAGCTCAGTTACTACTGGAAGAATCGGTTCCACAGGAGGGGCAAACGCTTGAGGGTATCGTCATAGCCGTTGATGATGGTCAGGGTTCTGTAACCATTGGTATGGGAAAAGCGATCGGGATGATTGATATCAAAGATATGCGCTGGGCGCGAAGACCGGACCCGAACGTTGCCTCCTATGAAACCCGGTTGAAGCATCCCTCAGGTGCCGTAAAGGTTGGGGATGTTATCCTGGTCAGGATAAAAATAAAAAAGATAACGGAACCCTGGGAATTGGCTCTGGAGCAAATTCCGAAAGCCCAGTCCGCGTTATTGTCACTGGAAACTGGAACAGGTCATGTCAAGGCGATGGTGGGGGGGAGTGATTTTAAGCGAAGTCAGTTCAATCGTGCAATTCAGTCCAGACGGCAGCCGGGCTCCGCTTTTAAGCCGCTGATATATGCCGCCGCCATCGATAAGGGCTATACGCCTGCTACCATTCTGATCGATTCACCGATTGTTTATGAGGATGTGGAACGTAATTTTGAGTGGAAGCCGCAAAACTATGATGAAAAATTTCAAGGACCGACCCTGCTGCGCAATGCCCTGGAGCATTCACGGAACCTGATCGCCATCAAACTTTTAAAAGGTATCGGTATTGATTACGCCATCGATTATGCGCAGAAGCTGGGTGTTACCTCGCCGTTGCATCGGAATCTTTCCATTGCACTGGGGTCGTCCGGTATTTCTTTACTGGAAATCGTCAAGGCATATTCCGTGTTTGCCAACGCAGGGTACCTGATTGAACCTGTTTTTATTGTAAAAATTATAGACCGGGACGGAAAAGTCCTTGAAGAGGCGGCGCCGGCCCACAAGAAGATAATAGAGGATAGCACCGCTTATATCATCACCAGCCTGCTGGAAGGGGCGGTCCAGCAGGGAACCGGGCAGCGGGTTCGGGCGCTGAACCGGCCGGTTGCCGGCAAAACAGGCACCACCAACAACCTGTATGATGCCTGGTTTATCGGGTATACGCCCGGATATATTACCGGAACATGGGTAGGGTTTGATGAGGAAAGGACTCTGGGTAAAGGAGAAACCGGCTCCAGAACGGCAAGCCCGATCTGGCTGGGGTTTATGAATAGAATGCTGGCTGATAAGCCGATTCGGTTCTTTCAAGTGCCGGAAGGCGTTGTTTTTGCAAAAATCGACGCCAGAACAGGACTGCTGCCAATTCTCGGATCAAAAAAGGTGATTCTTGAGTGTTTCAAAGAAGGAACCGTACCGACCGAGCAAACCAAAGATCCGAATGCGGTCACCAGCCTGGAAGATTTTTACAAGAAAACAATCTAAATAGGAAAGGCTCTATTACATGAAAACAGAAAAAAGACAAAACCTGAAAGGTTCAGAAGTGTACCTTATTGGTAGCGGAATTGCTGGACTTGCAAGTGCTGTATATTTAGAAAAAGATGCTGGTGTTCCTGGTGAGAATATCCATATTTTAGAAAAAGATTTAATTCCTGGCGGTGCCACTGACGGTGCCGGCGATAAAGATAAAGGTTTTGTTGTTCGTGGAGGAAGAATGCACGAAATGCACTATGAGTGCTATTGGGAACTGCTTTCTCACATTCCTTCACTGGAAGATTCAAATGTTTCAGTAAGAGACGAATCTTATGAATTTAATGAACGGTTTGTTTCAAATGGACAAGCCCGTCTATTGAAAGAAGGAAAAAAATTGGATGTCTCTTCTTATGGCTTGTCATTTAAACAAAAAATAGATTTTCTTAAATTAACCGTCGTTTCAGAAAAATCATTAAGCAATAAACGGATAGAAGATTGGTTTGACCAAGCCTTTTTCGATACAAAATTCTGGTATATATGGACTTCCATGTTTGCATTCCAAAAATGGAGCAGTCTTGCAGAAATGAGAAGATATATGAAAAGGTTCATCCATCTTGTTGATGGTTTGTATAAATTGGGTGGTGTCATGCGTACCAAATACAATCAATACGACTCTGTCGTAAGACCTATGAAGAAATACCTTGAAGAAAAGGGAGTGAAGTTTGAAATGGGCAAAGAAGTTGTTGATATTGATTTCAATCTATCCGCTGACAAAAAGAGGGCTACTATACTTCATCTTAAAAATGAAACTGAAATAGTACTTGGGAAAAATGATTTTGTATTTTTCACAAATGGCTCTATAACAGAAAGCACCGATAATGGAAACTGGGATACGCCAGCAAAATTGAAAGGTTTGGAAGAGGCCGGTTCTTGGAAGTTGTGGAAGAAAATTGCAAAAAAAGATCCGTCTTTCGGCAACCCAAATACATTCTGTGACAATATTGATTTGCAAAAATGGTACTCATTTACGGCAACAATGAAAGACAGCACATTTCTCGATTACATTGAAAATTTCTCGGGCAATGTAGATGGAACAGGCGGACTTGTCACTTTGACTGATTCTAACTGGCTCATGTCAATTGTGATAGCACGGCAGCCTCACTTTCCAAACCAACCGGATGATGTGAAGATTTTTTGGGGCTATGGACTCTATCCTGATAGAAAGGGAAATTACATTGACAAAACAATGGCGGAGTGTACCGGTGCTGAAATGTTAGAAGAGCTTTATTATCATTTGAAAATTCAAGATATGATGAAACCGGTTACACAAGAAGGAAGGGTAAATTGTATCCCTGTTGCGATGCCGTTTATTGATAGTCTTTTTATGCCGAGAAATATTGGTGATAGGCCAGATGTTATCCCAAAAGGAGCAACAAATTTTGCTTTTTTAGGCCAATTTGCTGAAGCACCTAAAGATTGTGTATTTACAGTTGAATATTCTGTTAGGACGGCTCAAATGGCAGTTTATGGTTTGTTTGATACAGGCAAGAAGGTTCATCCAATGTACGATTCGGCACACAATCCAAAATATTTACTTGGAGCACTTAAAGCAATTAGCAGATGATGAAATACGATTGAATTGAATCACATAACAAATCACTGCACTGTATTTATACTCCGCCGTGCTCCATAAAAACCAATGCGTTCAATCGTTGGTGGGTCATACGGCTGCAACGGGATCGACAAAACTCAAGGATAATCCTATCTCAGAGCCGGTACAAGATATTGTGGTTGGGAAAAAACCTAATTGATAGCCCAAGGTTATCAAGGGTCACTAGGCCGGGTTGTGGATAAAACTATCATTCAAAATTATTCCGTAATCAAATGCCCCGGGCATGCTTGCTTTTGGGGCAAAATTAATATTTAATCCAGCTTGACTTTTCATGGCGCGTCTGTAAGATTACAGGTTTTTATTGAAAATTTAAGGATTGCCCTATGACCTATTTCAAATTGTTTTTAACCGCTGTCTTTTGGGGGGGAACCTTTATCGCCGGCAAAGGGCTTGCCGGAAATGTAGACCCTTATTGTGCCGCTTTTTTAAGATTTGCCATTGCCTCTCTTTTTTTGGTTTTTTTGACCTGGAGAACCCAGGGAGGTCTGCCGACCGTCAACAGGGGGCAGGTGTTAAAGATTATTTTCCTTGGGCTTACCGGCATCTTTGCCTATAATATCCTTTTTTTTACCGGACTTACTCTCATCAATGCCAACAGAGCCTCCCTGATCATTGCCACCAACCCCATTTTTATCAGCCTGTTTTCCGTTTTGCTGTTCAAGGATAAATTGTCTGTTTTAAAAATTGCAGGCCTTTGTCTTTCGGTTGGCGGCGCATTGCTGGTCATCTCCTCTGGGCATATTTCCAGTATTTTTAAAACAGGCATTGGACAAGGAGAGCTTGCGATTTTTGGCTGTGTGATCTCCTGGGTCTCTTACTCGATTATGGGCAAGCCCCTGATGAAAGACCTGTCCCCAATGGCAGCGGTCTGTTATTCTGCCCTTGCCGGTACCCTGATGCTTTTTTTCCCGGCCCTTGGGCATGGCCTTTTTTCCAATATACCCACCTATTCTATCGCAGATTGGGCCAACCTCTTTTATCTAGGATTTTTTGGAACGGTTCTGGGATTTTTCTGGTACTATGAGGGAATCCAAAAAATCGGCCCCATGAAAGCCGGGGTCTTTATTAATTTTGTACCGGTCAGTGCCATTGTGCTGTCTTATTTTTTTCTCAACGAACCTGTCACAAAAGATATCCTGGCAGGCGCACTGCTGGTTATAGCAGGGGTATATCTGACCAACGCATCAGGATTTCGGGCACCCCTGCATACAAATAAATAAAAAAAGCAGTTGCGCACTTCTTTTAGCGTTTTCTTCATGACCTTCATGGTGATATTTTTTTACAATTTAAGGAGAACACATATGTTTACAAAAGCGATGGTCAAACTGCCCTGCCGGAACATGGTCAACGGCATCAGCCATGCTAACCTGGGAAAACCCGATTTTGCACTGGCCCTTGAACAGCATGCCCGGTATAGGAAAGCCCTTGAATCCTGCGGCCTGGAGGTGATTGTTCTAGAAGCGGACGAGGCATTTGCCGATTCCACCTTTATTGAGGATACCTGCCTTGTGACACCCCGTTGTGCCATCATCACCAATCCAGGGGCTGGGACAAGAAAGGGAGAAATTGCCTCAATAGGGGCTGCCCTGGACTCTTTTGGCATGGCCATGGAAGCGATAAAGGCTCCCGGAACTCTTGACGCCGGAGATGTAATGATGAAGGGAAACCATTATTATGTGGGCCTGTCCCAGCGAACCAATTTGCAAGGCTTTGAACAATTATCATCCATACTTGAAAAATACCAGATGACCGCCTCTGCCGTCCCCCTTTCCACTGTTCTTCATTTGAAAACCGGCATCTCCTATCTGGAGAACGATTGCTTTCTGGCCTTTGGGGAATTTTTAACCAAACCGGCGTTTGAAAAATTTTTACTTCTGCCCGTTGACCCCCAAGAGGCATATGCCGCCAATTGTGTCTGGATCAATGACCGGGTACTCGTACCCGGGGGATTCCCTAAAACACAGAAAATGATTGAAGAAAAAGGATATGCGACCTTGCAGGTGGATGTGTCTGAATTTAGAAAACTGGACGGCGGGTTAAGCTGTCTTTCCCTCAGATTCTGATTCTGCTGTATTGAATCCTCCCCGGTTTGGTCCGGATCAGACATGAAGCAGGAATAAAACTGCCGGATCTGTGAAAACAGATCCGGCAGTTTAGACAAAAAAAAAGAAGGGCGGATCAGTCTTCTTCAACTACAATCGCATCTTCTTCACAAACTTCTACACAGCTTTCGCAGCCCATGCACTCTTCTGCATTGACCGCAACTGATTTTCCATCTTCCATCTCAAATACTTCCACAGGACATACATCTACACATTCTTCGCAACCAACACATTTTGCTTCGTCAACAATAGGATTAAACGCCATTTTAATAATCTCCTTAATAAATTAAATAGTATTATAAAGTCACTTTTTAAATTTAAACTTTGGTTTAAAAAACGCATTTATAACATGTCATTCGGTAAAATCAAGTTTTTTATGATTTTAGTTGTACCAGACAGACGGCAATCGACTGACCTGGGGTATTAAAAAACGCCTTAGTGCACCCTTCCGGGAAAAGACACACTTTAATTTGGCCACACAAAAGACAGGTATCATCCGCTTGTGGCAGTGCGACTCCGGAAGAATTTTTGCTTAAAATTATTTCTTTTAAAAATTGAAAAAAATCCTGCTGCCACTTGCCTTTGTTCACACAATCTTTTTCATGCACTTTTATGGAATCAATGTCAAGGGCATTTATCACACCTTCTGAACCAGATACCATATAGTCCAGAACAGCAGGGCTTGTGGTGACCAAAAGGGGCATGCCCCCGGGGCCGTCGAACACCCCTTTTTGACGGGCATAACTGAACCAGGCCACAAGTCTTTCCCGGGTCATTCGCCTGCCGGGATCCACGGTGTCGGGCCCTGGTGAACCCGGCCGGGATTTTTCATTCTTCTTTTCCGAGGTTTCCCCGGTCAATTCAGAGAAAAGAAGCGACCGGGTCTTTTCCAGTACCTTCAGCTCATCCTCGATCCCTTCATTCTGGACATCCGATAATTGAGCAAATTTCAATAACAGCAACGGATCCTGAACCGCTTTTTTCTGGTCAACACTTGTCTTGTTTTTTTTGGTTCCGCTTCTGATCTGGGACTGGATACTTGAAATATCGGTATCCTCCATAAAATATGGCTGGTCTTTGAGCAAAGATTTGAGATTTTTTTCATTGCCCCGGTGAAGCTTTGCCCAGTCCAGGTAAGAACGTGCCTGATTTTCTACCCGCCCAAGGTCTTGTGCCAGCGGAAATACAGGCTGGAGAACCTTTTTTTCTGCCATTTGCCCAAGCAGGGGATCTTCGGCAAAATCTGCCACCAGGGGCAAAAAAGTGATGTTGTGAAAAAATGCAGATACAATTTTCAATTGTTCTTTACTGATATGGGAAAATGGAAAAAACAGGGTTTCTATCATACGTATGGTCACACCTTTTTATCATGAACATGAATGCCCAGGTCAACAAGTCGATCCCGGATCCGGTCGGCCAGAATCCAGTCATTTTTAGCTCTGGCCTCTTCGCGTTCTGCAATAAGAGTCCGGACAGTATCGGAATATTCCATTTTCCCACTAAAATCAAATATTTTCAGCATGGCGTCCACTTCCCTGAAACATTCCAGCAGCCGCCGGGCAGATACACAATTGATTTGATTCAGATTTATCAAACTATTTATTTTTTTCACGCCCAAAAGGAGACAGGAGATAACATCGGAAACCTTCAAGTCATCTGCCATTGCCGACAAAACTCCCTGTCGGATATCATAGATCAATTGATCATTGTTTTCAATTGCATCCCCCCCGGCAGTTTTATCCCCTTCTTCCCTGGTGTCCATCCGGGTGATGGCATCCAGGGTTCCTATACACCGATTCAATTTGGCAAGGGTGAGTTTGGCGTCCCGCAATGCCTGAACGGACAATACCAGCTGCTTTCTATAATGACTGAAAATCAGCCAGAACCGGATGGTTTTCAACGCCCAGCCCTGCTGGACAAGGGTATCAAGATTTATCTCTTCGATGCAGGAAGCTTCCAGGGACCCGTCATATTGAACAGGGTCACAATGCATCCACACGTTGGCAAGGGTGGATCCGGTTGCAGCCCTGGCAATGGCAATCTCATTTTCATGGTGGGGAAATACAAGTTCCATGCTTCCTGTATGGATATCAAACTGCTTGCCCAGGTATCGCATGGCAATGGCCGAACACTGCAGATGAAGGGAGGGTCTGACATTGCCCCATTCGGTCTTTATTCCCACCCCCCTTTTGAGCTCTGACAGGCGAACCCGTTTTAACAGCGTAAAATCCTTTGGGTTTCGTTTTTCGTACTCATCCAGGTCAACGGT
>VMSR01000152.1 GCA_013792075.1 Desulfobacula sp. | reverse complement strand
TTTCTATTGGTAATATACCAGTTGAGTACATTGCAACTAGTTCCGGTTGGATTGCCTTGGCGGAGCATTTTAGGACAGGTTGTTACAGGCTCTGGTGGACGGAACGTTAAGTGGCGGGAATTGTTTGAGCGCAGCGAGTTTTTCCGCCACAAGTGCAGTCCACCTAGAGCCTGTCACCTGGCCTATCCAGCGACAGAAAGGCACACCAACCGGAACGGGTATACGGCTGTTTATTAAAAATCTACATGCGATTGCCCTGGGATGAATTATAATTCAAATTTATAAAACTTTGTATCTACTTTCATGATTGGAAAAGCGGTTGGCAAATCGTCTTCGGCTATTTCATTAAAACCGTTTTTTTCATATTTTTCAGCTACGGCGCAATAACAGAACAAAGAATTGTAACCCATTTATCGGGGCTTAAAAATCCTTTACCCCACTTGGGATCAAAATCAGCCGTGGGTTTGGAGGCAACGATCTCTTCCACGGATTTCCCATCATTTAAGAGTTTAGAGATCCTTTTGTGAACCGTTTTAAGCATGTCATTATACGCTTCCAGGTCTGTTTTTGTTGCCAGGGGCCCGTGGCCGGGAATTATTTTGGTTGCGGTATCGGCTTTTTCAATAATTTTTTCAACCGATTGAATCATCCCGACCAAAGCACCGCCGCTTTCCGCATCAACAAACGGGTAAATCCCGTTGAAAAAAAGGTCTCCCGTGTGAATTACATTTGCCTTTTTAAAAAATATGGCCGCATCTCCATCAGTGTGTGCCCGTGGAAAATGGATGGCTTCTATGGTTTCATCGTTCCAGTGAAATGAAAGGCTTGTGGGAAAGGTAACAACCGGAAGCGCATGGGCAGATGCCGGAGGAACCTTGGAATTAAATACTTTCATCATCTGTCCTGTGGACATTCGTTTTCTTACATTTTCGTGGGCAACAATTATTGTATCGCTTTTTCCAATATTTTCATTTCCGCCGGTGTGGTCGGAATGCCAGTGGGTGTTAATGAGAAATTTAACAGGCTGGTCTGTAATTTTTGAGATAGCAGAAAGAATTTTCACAGTTAAAGGGGCATACTGATCGTCAATTAAAAAGGGACCGTTGTCACCGGTGCACAGCCCTAAATTGCCGCCGGCGCCCATCATCATATAAATATTTTGAGCCACCGCTAGTGTCTTGATCTCAACTTTTGAGAAATCCTGCTGTGCATAGGCACAACTCCCGAAAAGAACAATAAGTAAGATAATCGTTTTTTTTAAATGCATTCTTGATTCTCCTGTAAGGAATATTAGAAGATATAAAACCCTTAATAATTCTAATTGTTTAAATCAAGTAGATTTATGCCGGAAAATCCTTTCCAGATATTTATCAAACCCTATTTTGTTACATGGCTTCCCGGATGAAAGTTCCGGTATCCAAATCCTTATTGCCGTTTTTTTGATATGAACTTTCCAAACCCTGTCTAACCATTTGGTAATCGGAATATTCTTGACAAATCCACCGGTTTTACGGTAGCTAAGCCTGGAAATATGGGGATTAACAATGAAAAATAAAGTATACACCACATTCGGGGCACTCATTTTCACAGGACTTCTCCTGTTTGGAGCTGTCTGTTCAGGGGCAAATAGTCCGGACATGACAGACCGTCTGTGTTACCGGGCAAGCGATCTCCCCCCGGAAACGGACACCTCTTTTTTACCCGGGGCATACAGGGTGTATGATGGAAAATCCCCTTGTTCTGCAACCTCAACGGGCTAACATCCCCCGGAAATACGCCCCGGTCTCTTGTAAACAGCACCTATAATAAAGAGTTAAACCAATGTCCCAACAAGCGCAATTGTCCGATGAAAACTGGACCCTTCTTTTTTTAACCTGGATTATCGTCACCGCCGCCACACTGGGAAGCCTGTTTTTCAGTCATGTAATGGCATTTGCCCCCTGTGTTCTGTGCTGGTACCAGAGGATTTGTTTGTTTCCCCTGGTCATTATCCTCGCAACGGGGCTTTTCCCCTTTGACAAGCGTGTTGTGAACTATGCACTACCCCTGGCAATTGCAGGCTGGTTCACCGCACTCTATCATAATTTACTCTACTCGAAAATTATTCCCCAGGAGCTGCAGCCCTGCAGCCAGGGGGTCTCCTGTACGGAGAAATACATCGACCTGTTTGGGTTTCTGACCATCCCCATGCTGTCGCTGCTGGGCTTTTCAACCATTATAACCCTTTTATTTCTGTTAAAGAAAAGGACATCCAGATGAAATATAAAATATTTGCAGGCACCTGCCTGGTATTGATCGGTATCTTTCTGGCCACCAGTTTTTATTACAAGGCCCAACAGGCCGAACAATATGACGCTATGGCCAAACACAATCTATCCACCTTTGTAAGGGCGTATTCCCAGACACTTGGCAATGCCGATGCAAAGGTTGTACTGGTTGAATTCATGGATCCTGCCTGTGAAACCTGTGCCGCGTTTTCACCCATTGTTAAACAAATGATGGCAGACAATCCCGGCAAAATAAAATTGGTTCTTCGGTATGCCCCCTTCCATGACGGGGCCGACTATTTTGTAAAGATTCTTGAAGCTGCCAAAAACCAGGAAAAATACTGGGAAACACTCGAGGTGATGTTCAACTCCCAATCGGAGTGGGCCAGTCATCACACCCCCCAGCCCCAGAAAATATGGCAGTTTCTTCCCGCAGCCGGGCTTGACCTGGACCGGATCAAACAAGAGATGAATGACCCGGAAATTGCCAAACGCATAGAACAGGATCTTGCCGATGCCAACACCCTGAATGTCCGGAAAACCCCGGGATTTTTTGTCAACGGCAAACCCCTGGAGACATTTGGTTCCAAACAATTATATCAATTGATTCAATCGGAAATAAAGGCAAACTATTAACCGGCCTGTATACGGCATAGTAATTGTTTAGAGGAGATCCGCTCTCATGAAAAAAATATTGCGTTTTGCCCTGATAATTTGCCTTCTCCTGACCATTTTGGCCTGTGGACAGGGGCCGGCCGTCGTGAACGTTGGTGATCCGGCACCGGATTTTTCCCTGAAGGACCTGGAAGGTAAAACATGGGTTCTTTCCGAATTAAAAGGACAGGTGGTTTTTATCAATTTCTGGGCAACCTGGTGCCCCCCCTGCATGAAAGAGCTGCCCTCAATGCAGAAACTGTATGAAACCCTGCCCGGTGACAAGTTCAAAATGCTGGCCGTCCTGAACAATGACAAGCCTGCCGTGGCAAACTTCATTGCCAATCAGAATGGGTTTGCCATGCCGATTCTGGATGACTCCCAACAGCTTACCGGGTCTAAATACGCCATAACAGGCCTGCCTGAAACTTTTATCGTGGATAAACAGGGAATCGTCCGAGAAAAAGTAATCGGTCCTGCCCAATGGGACAGCCCGGATTCCGTACAAATGATATCAAACCTGATCAACCAATAAAAACATGAAAAAAAACATCAGAATCGCGCCCTTTTGGGTGATCCTTTTTTTTCTTATTTTGGCCATGATCGGCATTGGTTTGGATGAGCCCTCCCAGGTCCTTAACCAGGCAACACAAATCTGTCTGTCGTGTATCGGGATCGGCTGATCCATGGAGCTTGTGCGCAAATGGATACAGGGCCTGTTCTTTCTGGTGACCAATGGATATTGGAATTTCCCTGTTACCCGATCAATATACAAGGGGCCGCTGAAGGTGGTTTGTTCGCCGGGCTTAAACTGCTACTCCTGCCCGGCGTCAACAACCTATTGCCCCATTGGGGCCCTGCAGCAGCTTTTTGCCGGGATTCGAATCTCCATTGAAACAGGCCAGTTTTTCATCGGCTTATATGTGATCGGCACCATGGGGGTTCTGGGGGGCTTTTTGGGCCGTATGATTTGCGGCTGGGCCTGTCCTTTCGGGCTCTTCCAGGAACTTCTCCATAAAATCCCCTCCCCTAAATTTGGTATCTGGCCCTTTCTGCGCTATATAAAATACGGCCTTCTTCTGTTTATGGTGATCCTTTTACCCCTGTTTGCCATTGATGAATTCGGCACCGGAACCACCTGGTTCTGCAAGTATTTCTGCCCAGCCGGCACATTGGAGGCAGGGATTCCCATGCTGATGCTCCAGCCCTCCCTCCAGGGAAACCTGGGGTGGCTTTTTCTGCTCAAGCTGTCCATTCTCATTTTTTTCATCATCTGGGCAGTGCTGGCAAGCCGGCCGTTTTGCCGGTCGGCCTGCCCCCTGGGGGCCTTTTATGCCCTGTTCAGCAAGGTCAAAATGGTAAAACTGACCCTTGATCACGCCCGTTGCACCCATTGTGACGCCTGCCATGATGTATGTCCCATGGGAGTTCGCTTCAATGAATCCCCCAATGACATGGAATGCATCTCCTGTCTGGCCTGCACCAGGGCATGCAAACTAAATGCAATCTTTCTTGAGATTGGGGGCGTGCCGATTTCAGGCCACGCCAAAGCCCCCCAAAAAAAACCAGCCCGGACCTAACAGTTTCCTAGGCAATGCCATAGGAACGTTTATGCCCATTGATTGAATACGTATAATTGGGCTGGGACAAGGCGCACTCCAGCAATGCGTTCACAGTGTCCGATCGGCTGGATTTGCCTTGTTTTGTTGTACATCAACTATCTGAGATTTCATCCATTCCTTTATCAATGAAACAATAAAATCCGGTTTTTTGGCCCATGAAAAATGAAACTTGTTTTTTAACCCATATTCTTCAGGTTGCATATGAACATGCTGAACCTTGGCATTTTTCATTTTACCAACCAAATGCTGTGCTGCGCCATAGGGCGCAAAAAAATCGCCTTCAAATGAAAAGGAAATTACAGGAAGCGTCAGCTGGGCCAAAAGGGTATCGTACTGGAGCGAACTGTTTATAATTTCATATACCCCTGTCCGTCCTTGGCGTGACCAATCCCGGATAACATTTTTTGCTTCAATACCGCCAAAACCAAATGTACGTCCTGGGAAATATCCAAAAAACAGGGATATAAGGTAAGCTAAATTTGTTCCCACCAGCACTTTAAGGCCGTCAGGAAAGCCATAGCCCTTGTAATAAACTGAGTTTACAGTGACAAGTATGAGACCTGCTATTTCATACTCCCTTTGATGGCTCAAATAAAGCGAGGATAACTGCCCCCCTAAACTATGCCCCAGCAGAAACAGTTTGTTTTCTGGAAACTTGTTTTTCGCAGCTTTTATGACGGCCGGCCAATCGTAATGAATCATTTCAAAATAACCAAAATTATTTTGCTTTGACGCCCGAACAGATGAAGAACCGATACCCCTCAAATCAGCAGTAACCACACTCATTCCATTTTTAGCAAGGCTATGGGCAAGGGTGCGATAATATTCCGCATTTACCCCCATTGCAGGGAAACATATTATTACAGGCAGGGATGACGCGCCCTGTGGTCCAAAAACAGTGATGGTGGAAGAAACGCCGTCTTCTGTAAAAACCTTCATTGTTTCTTCGACAATTTCTTGAACATTTGACATGAAGCAATCTCCTTAACAGACACCTAATTTGTTACCGTTAACGGGCAGCAAGGGTTTTCAATTGTATCATTTTAAATACTACCATACAATCGCGGCCAACCGCCGTGGCCGTTAGGGTAAACGGAAAAACCAACCATAATAATATTGCCATACCCTTCAAACACAGGCGGTTTCAGGCGGCCCCGGGTCTGTACCCGCACTTCTGACCAGAAGGTTCCACCACATTCTAAAGGCCATCAGGGCCTGGGTATCCCCTGCTTTACAAACCCGTACCAGGCCTTATATTGATCTTTGGTCAAACCCACTGCTGAATAACAAAAATCGAATCGGAGATTCCCATGCCTGGACTTCCCTTTGAGCAAGGCCCCATCCGCCCGGTGGACGAGGCAGACAGCCTGCTCATCAGAACCACCCGGGGCTGCCCCTGGAACAGATGCACCTTCTGCTCCTTATATGACAATTATAAATTCTCCCTGCGCCCGGTGGATGACATCAAAAAAGATATCCTGGCTGCCCGGGACTATTTTAACGGGCACTCTTTTGAGACCTGTTTTCTACAGGACGGTGACAGCTTTGTCATGGGGACAAAGGATCTGATTGAGGTACTGACAGCCCTGAAACAGGCCTTTCCGACACTGAAGCGGATATCCTCCTACGGCAGGGCCCAGACCATGGTCAAAAAATCTGCCCAGGCCATAAAAGACATCCATGATGCGGGTTTGAATAAATTGTACTGCGGAATGGAATCCGGGTCTGAAAAAGTCTTAAAACTGGTAAAAAAAGGAATTACCCAGGCATCCATCATCCAATCCGCTGCCATGGCAAAAGAGGCAGGCATGGAAACCACCCAGTTCATCATCATGGGGCTGGGGGGAAAAGAGCTTTCCTCTGACCATGCCCTGGAAACCGCAAAGGTTCTTAACCAAACCAATCCAGACCAGATACGCCTGCTCACCATCGGGGTAAAGGAGGGTTCAGGCCTGGACCGCCAAATGGCAGAAGGGCAATTTCACTTGCCCGGGGAGGCAGAGATGATTTCAGAACAGCGGCTGATGCTGGAAAATCTGGAGGGGATCACCAGCCATTATGCCAACCACCATGGTATTGACCTGCTCCTGGAGGTAAAAGGACAGCTTCCTGAAGACAAGAAAACCCTCCTTGGCATCCTTGACCGTTTTTTGTCCTTGGACAAGGCTGGGCAGATCCATTTCATCCTGGGACGGCGGCTGGGATATTACCGCCGGCTTTCTGATATGGAAAACAGTCTGAGCCGTGACTTTGTTCAAAAACAGGCAGACAAACTCATGGCCAGCGGACAGGACCCTGAAATCCTCTTCCATGACCTGAGAAAAAAAAATGTATAGCTCAATACGTGCCGTTTGTTTTAATCCTGTCTTCACCGCCTTCACGATACGCGTTTGTATACGGAATACTATGCCCTTTCTTTCAGCGATTTCCAATCGCATGAGTTCTCCAACAGTAAAATGTTCGGAAAGCTTTTCATTTCTATCAATCTCATTATCCAATAAAACTTTTTTGAGGGAAATCAAAATTTAGGGTCGACAGGTACAACCCAGAGGATCACAGGGGAAAGGTAGGTGAAACTGCCTACATGAAATTTAGGGTTTTCACCGATTGTTATAGAAATTATCCTTCTATAAGTTTAGAATATACAAACATAAGGAGGCGCTTATGCAAAGACCTGAATTTAAAGTCGGCCAAACCACCATTGGACAGCTGGTGGATCTTGTGGCAGATCAATTTAACGAAAACAAAGCCGTTGAATATTACGAATACGCAATCGAACACACATGGGGGCAGTTCAAAGGGGTGTGCAATGATGTGGCCAAAGCGTTCATGGCGCTGGGGATTGAACGAGGAGACAAGGTGGCCATATGGGCAAACAATGTTCCCCAATGGCTGTATTCACAATACGGCACCGGAAAAATGGGGGCGATATTGGTAACAGTCAACACCAGTTACAAAAGTTTTGAACTGGAGTACCTGATGTCTCAGTCCGATGCATCCACCCTGTTGCTTATCGGCGGTGTGCGGGCACATGACGAATATTTCAAGGTGATCCGGGATGTCTGTCCGGAGCTGGATCATTGTGAACCCGGGCAACTCAATTCCCCCCGCCTTCCCCTGCTCAAAAATGTGGTTTATATCGGTCCGGAAGCGGACAAACTCAAAGGCATGTATGGATGGGAAGAGATCATTGAAATGGGAAAATCCGTTTCAAATGATCAATTGCAGCTTCGTCAGGACTCCCTGTCTCCCGATGATGTGATCAACATGCAGTACACTTCCGGCACCACCGGTTTTCCCAAGGGGGTTATGCTGACCCATACCAATATCATCGGCAATGCCAAAAGCCTTGCAGAGTGCATGAATCTGACACCCAAAGACAACCTGTGCATCCCTGTTCCCTTTTTTCATTGTTTCGGCTGTGTTCTGGGGACACTGACCTGTGTGGTGTCAGGTGCCACCATGTCTCCGGTGACCCAATTCAAGCCCGATCTGGTGCTCAAAATCGTTGCGGCAAACCATTGTACTGCACTTCACGGTGTACCCACCATGTTTATTGCCGAGCTTGAAGAAATGGATAAAAAAGCCTACGATACCTCCAGCCTTCGCACCGGCATCATGGCAGGATCTCCCTGCCCCATTGAAGTGATGAAAAAAGTAGTTGACCGAATGGGCGCCGGGGAAATGACCATCGTATACGGCCAGACAGAGGCATCTCCGGGCATCACACAGACAAGACCGGATGATTCCCTTGATCGGCGGGTCAGTACTGTGGGTCGCGCTCTGTCCAATGTTGAGGTTAAAATAGTAGATCCTGTATCAGACAAGCAAGTCGGCCCCGGAGTTCAAGGTGAACTGTGTACCCGTGGTTACCATGTCATGAAAGGGTATTACAAAATGCCCGAAGAAACAGCCCGGGCAATTGATGATGAAAACTGGCTGCACACAGGAGACCTGGCTGAAATGGATGAGAACGGGTATTGCAAGATCACAGGGCGCATAAAAGATATGATCATCCGGGGCGGGGAAAATATTTACCCAAGAGAGATAGAAGAATTTATCTACACCCATCCCAAGGTTCTTGATGTCCAGGTCGTGGGGATACCCAGCATTAAATACGGGGAGGAAGCTGCCGCCTACATCAAGCTGAGAATCGGGGAAACGGCTGAACCTGAAGAGTTTACCGCTTTCTGCAGGGATAAAATCGCCTTTCACAAGATCCCGGCATTTTTCTTTTTTGTTGATGACTATCCCAGCACAGCATCGGGCAAAGTCCAGAAATATAAGCTGCGGGACATGGCGACAAACCTTTTGAAGCGGCAGGATGCGGCAAAGGTGCCCACGGCATAGCCGGATCAAAGATTTTGGCTTTTATACCGGAGCCACCTTGGTTATAATTCATTCAGGGCGCAGTCAGTTCTGCCCCCCTGCCACCAGAAAAGGGTTGTTGAATATGGGGAATGGCTGATCACAAATGTCTTAAAGGACCTTCCTCACCAGCAATGGGCCCGTCTTTCTATCCCGGATATTTCATGATGACACCAACATTGCACCTTGCCGGATGAATTTTACGAGATATTCACGGGTCTGTGTTCTTTACTCGGCCAAAATTCGGTTTTCGGCCTCACCTCTTGCGCAGTAGTGTTTTTCATAAATTAATTGCGCATCTCCAGAAAGAGAGGTCACTATGAATCTGGGATTTTTCCATTTGTCTAAGTAACTGAATTATATAATATTTTCATGGATTTTGCCATAATTATTGTGAAATATCCGGGCTAACCCTTATAATAAGCGTCAACATCATCTACCTTGAAATTGAGTGTCACTTTATTGCTGCTGTATTGGGGTGAATTTTCCTGTGGGGCCATAGTACCATGACCGACGAAATTGAAGTGCAAAGAGAGAATCAGAATCTTATCAGTTTGGCTGTTGAATGCAAATTCATCACATTTCAACAGGAACAAACTATTTTATCCCAGCTTATTGAGAAATCCCAGGAAAATCCAGCCTATTCAGTTGTAACCTTTTTTACGGAACAGAAAATACTTTCCCAGGAAAATATTGAGTTTCTTTTTTTACTTAAAAAGCATCTGAAAATAAAAATGCAGGATAAAAAATTCGGAGAACTGGGGGTTGCCAATCGCTTTGTAAGTGCTAAAAGCGTGGAAAATGCGCTTAATCTTCAAAAGACCCTTTTTAGTGAGACGAAACAGATTAAAAAAATAGGGGATATTCTGGTTGAGAATAAAGAGATTACCCATGCAAATAAAACCGCTATATTGCTGACACAGAATCGAATTAAAGACGATTTTTTGGCACAGGCAATGGATGATCTCGCAACATCTGCAATAAAAAAAGAGACAATAAATATGCGATTCGGGGCGCTTGCCGTTAAAAAAGGATTGCTTTCAATTGCCCAGTTGAACACAGCGTTAAAAATACAAAAAACCGAATCAAAATCAGGACAAAAAAAACGCTACCTGGGTGAAATTTTCCAAGAATTATTCGATCTGCCAAAAACAGAAATTACCCGCATTCTAAAAATACAGAAAGAATTTGAAAAAAACAGACTGTCTCTTGAAAAAGCATTATCCCGGTTTCATTCTGAAATAAGCTCAAATAAGCGATACAGTGAATTGTTTGAATACACGATTTCTAAAGATAAGCTGGAAGCATATATTCATACAAAAAAAGCATATTTTGAAAAACTCGATATAGACTACTTTCATAACTGGCTAAAATTAATAGGTATTCGATTTGGAATCTGCGATAAAAAATTTATTGAAGTTTTTTTAAAGAATTCTGAGGTAGGTTCAAAACTTAAAATTGCCCAGGGTGTCCGATCCACCCAATCCAGGGATGAAGTCGTTGAATTTTTTTTTGATACAGAATTTTCCATAAACCCTGACAATAATGAAAATGCATCTCCCCCATTTGTAAAGAAAGGAGATGTTTTAGCAAAGATCATCCCCCATGAATTTGGAAAACCTGGAAAAGATGTTTTTGGGCATTCAATAATGCCGCGTGATCCGAAAATATTTTTTTTGGGTTGTGGAGAGGGTGTCATCAAAAAGGAATTTGATTTTCTGGCCGAAACAGATGGCACCCCTGTCCTTTTCCAAAACAGAAGTCTTTTTGTTACACCTGCTGCCCAGGAACATCCGATCAAAAAAATTGCCGGGCATATTAAAACCGATACCATGAAAACCTATGATGCCTGTATTTTAAAAATGGAGGGCAATATTGATTATGGAGGCCAGGTAAACTGCCATCAATTGTTTATAGCAGGGAATGTTTTCGGCAATGTCAATGCAACAGATGATATCGTGGTAAACGGCTGCATCGGGAAAGAAGATAAGACCCAAAAACAATCAAACTATCCAACACAGGTCAATGCTTATGGAAATATTGTTGTTAGCAAAAATTTGGTAAATTCAGAAATAATGACCTTAAAAGGAATTGCAGGTCTGAAATCCGATGCCATATCCTGTAAAATATATGCCTTTCAGGATATTTTGTTAAAGAATGTTCGTTCCACTCCAGAGCATCCGTCCATACTGCAAATCGGTAAAAAATATAATTTCAAAGTTGAAGCCGTCAACCGCGCCATTGAAGAACAAACCGCTTTACTGCGAAAGCTCCAAAGGCAGGATGAGTTTGATGAACTGACCTTTCGATACCAGAGCGGTGTAAATGCCCAAAATGATTATATGGGAAAGCGCAACATATTGGTCTATCTGCTTAAAATATGTGACGATGCCAATTTGAAACAGATTGAACACATGGAACAGAAAATACAAATTTTTGAGCCCTCATCCAAAGAGGATTCCCTCCTTTTTCCAAACCAGGAGAATTCCTTGCAATATATGGATGAAATAGTCGGCCGGATGAAGGAACTAAATCCTGAAGACCAAAGAATCTATGTTGATGAGACGCTGACAAAAATCTCCAGCATGTACACAGCCGCTGTGAGTACGACTGAACAATACTCCCGTGAATATCAGTCCAAATATGATGCTATCATGAAAAAAATTGAGGAAATAAGCCCGGAAATTGAGGAAAAAAAGAAGGAACTCAAAACCCTTTTGATTAAAAGGGACTTTTTTTTACTGCAAGAAGAAACGCCCTTCGTGATTGTTGAGCCGGTTATTAAAGTAAAAAATATAGTTGAAAAAGGTACTATTATCAAAGGGAAAAATGCATCTATGATTGTTGAAAAGTCCATTCATGGTGTTCAGATAAGAGAATCCAAAAGCCCATTAACAAATGGATATAAGATCGTCATTAACGGGTATTATGACTGAGCATTCATGGGAGGGTGTCGGCGTTTTTGTTTGGCTTTAAAGATTTTGTATTTGCATCGGATTCTCCTTATTTGAGGATTCCGCATACCCGGATGGCAATGGAGCTAAACAAAATTTATCAGTCCGAGTTGATGTGGTTGTTAGAACCCAAACTCGCACGCAACAGCATGTAACCGAAAATACCTGAGGCAAAAGAACCCAAAATAATACCAAGCCGCTCATCAAACATTAGATTGGTGCCCGTCTCTTCAAAAGTAAGCGACCCTATGAATAGACTCATCGTAAAACCAATGCCACAAAGGGCTGCAGTGCCATACAAAGAACTCCAGGACATACCGCTTGGTAAGCGGGTTACTTTTAGTTTAATAACAAGCCAACAAAATCCGAAAATACCCAATTGCTTCCCTGCAAATAAACCAAGCGCAATACCCAAAGGCACACTGTGCAGAACCTGTTCCATTCCAACTCCAGAAAAACTGATACCGGCATTTGCAAAAGCAAAGATTGGTAGAACAAAAAAAGCGACCACAGAATGCAAATCATGCTCTATGCTCTTAAGTGGAGAATACTTTGGATTTGTTTTTGACTTCATTGGGATAAACATTGCAACGATAACACCTGTCAATGTTGCATGAACACCAGACTTCAGCATGGCAACCCACATGACAGAACCAATAACGATGTACACACTGCTATAATCGGGATTGCGTTTGTTTAACCAGGCCAGAATTGGAATACAGAAAGCCACCACTGCAAGGTTTAAAAAAACTTGATATGTATGTTTCTTGAGTGCTGCTCATACTTTTTCCCATTCTAATTCTTTGAAATCTGCGGTTTATCCGTCAGGATTTCACTTGTTGGAATTATGTATGCTGTCCCCTGAATTCTTTATGAATCAAGAGCGGACTTGACCCCTAATCTTACCTTCTGGATTCTTAGAAGTCAGCTTTCTGTGTTACCTGCTGCTGAACCTCCGGTTTTCCAAAGATCCCCACCGCAAGGATACTGAAACACCCGCAGATCAAATTCCGGAAGGATTGCCAGCATGTGGTCAAAAATATCCGATTGGGTGGCTTCGTAATTGGCCCAGGCCTTATCTTTGCAGAATACATAGATTTCAAGCGGCAACCCGTGTTCACTCGGCTCCAGTTGGCGCACCAGAAACGTCATATCCATATTGATCATGGGGTGATTTTTCAAATAGGCTACAACATACGCACGAAATGTGCCGATATTGGTCAGACGCCTGGCATTGGCCGAATCCTGGGCTTCATCTCCCAATCCGGCATTGTATTGATTCAGCTCCTGACTTTTCTGTTTCATATAATCGGCAATGTATCGAATCTTTACAAAGCGTTCCAGCATTTTAGGCGTACAAAATCTTATGGAATTTATATCAATATTAATGGCCCGTTTGATGCGGCGCCCGCCGGATTCCTGCATCCCCCGCCAGTTCTTAAATGAATCGGAGATCAGGGCATAGGTAGGGATGGTGGTGATGGTCTTGTCCCAGTTGCGCACCTTTACCGTGGTCAGTGTTATGTCAATGACATCACCGTCTGCCCCATACTTGGGCATCTCAATCCAGTCCCCCTGCTTGAGCATCCTGTTTGTGATCAACTGAATACCAGCCACAAATCCCAGAATGGGATCTCTGAAAATCAACATGAGCACCGCTGTCATGGCGCCTAAGCCGCTGAACAAAAAAACCGGTGCTTGATTAAAAATTACAGATACTACAAAAATAATACCCACAAAATAAAGCACAATCTTGACCACCTGGAAAAGCCCGGTCAAAGGAATTTCCCTTGCCATTTTCAGGGTCTGGTAGAAGCTGTGGAAAATAGTAATCAGGACATCAAGGACCAGAACAACGACAACAATAAAACAGAGATTGACCACCCTTCCGACAAACGCTTCGATATGGGGATATTCCACAAAAATCATGGGCATAAAAAATTGAACCACCAGCACAGGAACCAGCAGGGTGAGTCGACTCAACAGTTTTTTTTCAATGAGGATGTTGTCTAACGTGTAAGTGGTCCGGTCAATAAACCGGGCCACAAGGGTGCGCACAATACGCCGGACAATATAAAATGCAACAAAACTGATCAAAAGAACAACCAATGAAACAATTGCCGTGGTAATGATCATTCCCCATGAGGGGCTGATTTTCATAGAAGTAAACCAGGATTGAATAAAATCGGGTGGGTTCATGTTATCCTCTTTTTTAAAGGTATCAAGGCTGCCAACAAAAATATGGACAAATTTGGTAAGCCAAACATAATACCCCTTTCGATTAGTCTTGAATTCTACTTCAACACTGCCATCGCATGACAGCGCCCAACAAGTAAATGTGGGGTTCCGTGTAATCTTCATTTTTTTATGATTTGACAAAAAATATGAAGCAAAACAAAAAAAATCATAGCTGGATAAGGCCCGGATCTGAACAGTATCAAAATTTGATATCCTGTTGAAACCCTAAAAAGCCTTTGTAAATGCAATAATTGAACGATTTCTGCTAAGGAAGCCTTTACATAACGGATACGTTTATTCAAGAATTATTTCTGTTAAGCCAATTTTCAAAACACATCCCTTTTCAGCCCATGATTCACAAAACGGGTTGTGGTATGCCCGGCAAAGGGAAATTTATTAACGATTATTTGTGACGAAACCATAAAAAGATACAAAATTTGCGGGCAGCATGAATACCCGGTTACCGGCTTTAATTTTCCAAATACATTGACTTTTAAAACAGGCACAAAGTATATGAAGAGCCTTTTGGGCGGTACCGGGTAAAGTTGTGCCATTGAACACTTCCGACAAACCATTGTATATTAATCTGGTATTTGCTATTAGAATTCTGGAAGCTATATTTAATTTTGTTATTTTTGATTTTGTTATAATAGTTGCCGTATTGGGTGACAATAATAATACACACATTAAATCAAGGAGAACCAACGAATGAAAAAAAGCCGCAGACTGATTCCCCTGGTGGCAGCCCTGATTATCGGATTGGGCATCCATGCGTCCTTTGCATGGGCCGAAGGCAATTCCCCCACAAAAGTGGTAGAAGACTTTGCCAAGGCCTATTTTATGCTCGATCCTGCAATGGCAACATATCTCAGTCACGATGCCAAGACAAATGAAAACGACGTGGATATGGTGGAATTATATCTTCGGCTGCAGGCCCTTGACGCCTACAACCGGGGGTATCAAACAAGCTACCTGCAGATGCACCCCATTCTTATGAAAACCAGGGTATTGTCCATGGATGATTCGTCGGCAACCATTCAGTTTGACGCCATTGCCATCCGCAATATCAACCCCTTGTATCGAATTGTGGGATATGTTTTTGGCTTGCTTGAAGAACATTCCTTTCAAGACACCCTTGTTGTGGTTAATGAGGACGGGGAGTGGAAAGTAGGTCCGGGCGCCCTGGGCCTTCCATTCTGATCATTTTTTTAATTTTATAGACCCCTGTTTGGACTGCACTGTCCTTGAACAGGGGTCTTTTTTTTTAAAAGCCCGGGTTCAGAAATTTTTCTCTGACACACTTGTTTGGGTGTCAGCAGACACGGACCGGACATGGATGTCCTGCTGGGGAAAAGGAATCTCAATGCCTTCCCGGGCAAATCGCTTGTAGACGTCTGTGTTGAGCATGTGCAGCACACGGCCCCTGTATACGGGTTTTTCGACCCAGCATAACAATTCATGGTCCAGGCTCGAGTCGCCAAAGGCCCGGAACCGGACCCGGGGTTCGGGCGTCTTGCAGACCTCAGGTGATTTGTTTGCCACATCCAGCAGAACATGGTGCACCTTGTCAAGGTCGGAACCATAGGCCACACCCACCTTTACGCGGATACGGAATTTTTCATGGCGGCCGCCGGCTTCATTGGTAATCTTGGTATTTCCCATGATAGAATTGGGTATGGTAATTTCCACATCATCCCGGGTCAGAATACGGGTGCTGCGGATACCGATGTTGGTCACGTGCCCCCGTTCACCTGAATCCAGCAAAATAAAATCCCCGAGTTTATAGGGGGAATCGGCCATGATAAACACGCCGGAAAACAGATTGGCAAGGGTGTCTTTTGCAGCAAAAGAGATGGCAAGACCCAATATCCCTGCGGATGCGACCCAGGCCGTCAAATCAATATCCCAGACCAGAAACCCGATATAAATGGACAGGCCGGTGACCAGGAGAATCAAAAGGTTGTTGAACAAAGGAAGGGTGCGATCCTGGATCAGGTTGAACCAGCTTTCGTCACGGCTCACCAGGCGGAGCAGCAGCTTGAGAAACCGTGTGAAAGCCAGTGCCCAATAAAAGATGGCAATGGTTTTCAGCCCCCCCAGAGTTACAAAGCCGATGGTCCCGGGGAACCCCAGTCTTTCAGTGGCAAGGGCCAGGCCAAAGAGGATAATGCTTAAAAAAACAGGCCGGTGAAGGATCTCAAGGACCTGGTCATCCACTTTAAGGCGTGTCTTGGCGATCCATTTTTTGACAACCCGGGTGAGAACAAGGTCCAGAACCTTTGCCAGACCCAAAAACAAGAAAACAATCAGCACGGCCTGGACATAGCGGTTGGGGGCTATCTGGGCCAGCAATGCCATCAGGTGTTCTTTGTCAGGGCTCATGGCCGCTCACCCCTTTGTTTGTAGTTCATGCCCCGGAAAATACCCCCAGCAGTCATTCGTTCTGCATTTAACATACAAAAATCTCAACCCTTAGAAAAAATAGTGAACCAAAATTATCCCCCACATCTATTCGGATTGGCAGATAAGGTCAAGGAAAAGTTCCGGCAGAACGATTGTTTAGACCTTATCCTAATGTTTGAAAAAAAGTGTAAAAGAGTGGCATAAATCCGCAAATTAAGATAAAAAATATGCCATGATTGACTTGATTTTAACTGAAAAATTTTCCGTGGCATCTGATTTTGCCAAAGCCCTGGGAGTGAAAAAAAAGGCTGCGGGATGCTTTGAAGGGAACAACTTTGTCATCACCTGGGCTGTGGGGCATCTGGTGGCCTTGTGCGAACCGGATGAGTATGATCCTGGTTTAAAAAAATGGGCCTTGGATACCCTGCCCCTGATACCCGAACCCTTTCAATACAAACCCATTAAACAAACCTACGGGCAGTTTAAAGTCATTAAAAAATTATTGACCGAAAGAAATTTTGGCCGTGTTATCATCGCAACAGACGCAGGCAGAGAAGGCGAAGTCATTGCCAGGACCATTCTTCTCAAATGCGGTTTTTTAGACAAATCAAGAATTCTGCGCTTTTGGACAAGCCAGGCCCTGGTACCGGAGGTGGTCAGAAATACAATGGAAACCCTGAGGCCCATCGGCGATTATGACCGGCTCTGGCGGGCGGGGTATTACCGGCAGACAGCCGATTGGCTCATCGGCATGAATTGTACCCGGGTGCTTACAATCCGGTTAAAAGATCTCTTTTCCGTGGGCCGCGTTCAAACTGCGGTTTTGGCGCTCCTCACGGATCGCAAACAGGAAAGGGACCTGTTTGTGCCACAGACCTATTGGACCCTGAGCATTCTGTTCACAGGAGACAAGGGCAATTGGACAGGAATTTGGTTTAAAGATAAGGAAACCCGGCTGACCCAGGCAAAAACCGCCTTTTCCCTTTACCAGGAACTAAAAAATCACCCATTGCCGGGAATGGTTCAATCGCTGACGCGCGAGAAGAAAAAAGAGATGCCTCCCTATCTTTTTTCTCTGACAGACCTCCAGCAGGAGGCCAATAAAAAATTTGGATTTCCGGCAAAAAAAACCTTAAACCTGGCACAGGTCCTGTATCAGGACAAAAAATGCCTCTCCTATCCCAGAACCGATTCCCGGGTATTGGGCACCCAGAATCTGGACCTGGTCCGGGCCATCCTCCAAAAACTTTCTCCTGCCTATCCAAAAATTTTTACAGGGGTCCAGCCCGGGCAGGTGTCCCTTTCCAACAACCGGGTCTTTAATGACGCAAAACTTACCGACCACCATGCCCTGATTCCCTTTAAACCCCTGCCTGCAAATGCATCAATGGACGAATCAAAGATATTTGATCTGGTGATAAGGCGATTTGCCGCTGCCTTCCACCAGGACTGCCAGTTTGAAAGTACCCGGGTTGTCACTCTATTTGCCGAACAAACCTTCCAAACCCGGGGAAAAGTCATCCTGGTTGAAGGATGGCGACAGGTGTACCCGGAAAACCAGCCCGATAAAGAGACGGAAGAAATAATCCCGCCCCTGGCCCAGGGGGATGCCGCCATGGCAAAAAAAGTTCATCTGGAAGAAAAAAAGACCCAGCCCCCGCCGGACTATACAGATTCTCTGCTGTTAAAAGATATGACAAACCCGGGCCGGTATGTGTCCCAGGAAAACATCAAAAAATTCTTCCGGGGGGATATCGGCATCGGCACCCAGTCGACACGGGCCCAGATCATTGAAACCCTGATCACCCGAAACTATATTGTCCGTTCCGGAAGAAAGCTGCTGGCAACGGACAAGGGCTCCTACCTTGTTGCGGCGCTCAGAAAATGCCCGGTTTCTTCTGTGCTCACCTCGCCTGAGGAGACGGCCCGGTGGGAAATGGACCTGAACCGGATTTCCCTTGGAGAGGATACAGACAAAGGATTTCTGGTCAATATTAAACGCTTTGTGACCGCTGCCGTGGCTGAACTGAAAGAGGCCCCCTTTGAATTAAAAACCTTTAAACAAGAGAGCCAAGACCCAATTTTTCTTGGCCATTGCCCTGCCTGCAGCCAGGAGGTTCAGGAAACCCGAAAGGCATATGCCTGTACCAACAAAAACTGTTCGTTCGTCATCTGGAAAAAAATAGCCGGCAAGCACCTCTCCTTCCGGATGGCCACCAATCTGCTGAAATACAAAAAATCCGGACCTTTTAAAGGCTTTATTTCAAAAAATAAAAAAAGATTTCCAGCCTCCCTGGTCATCCAGCAAAACAAAGGGGAGTGGCAGGTTTCCCTGGACTTTGAAAAGCCAGAACCCCAAATAAAACCACAGGCTCCTTCAGAATCGGTATGCCCGGTTTGCGGCGGGAAAATAATCGAGGGGAAAAAGGGATTTGGATGCGCCAATTGGCGGCCCGATGATGGCAATTGCCTTTTTGTAATCTGGAAAGAGATTTCAGGCAAAAAACTGACCCAGAACAATATTGCAACCCTTCTGGAAGGCAAGGCCACAAGATCCTATGTATTCAAAGATCCAAAGGGGAATAAATTCAAAGCAAAATTACAAATGGTTCACACCTCCCCCACAGGGGACGCCCCCAAAAATTTTATCATTGAAATGCTGGCGGAAACAAATATTCCGGCAGAGGTTATTTCCCGGGTTCCATGTTCCCGTTAAACAAAAATCCCGGATCCGTTAATGGCAAGCCATGAACTGATCCGGGAAAGAAAGGAAAAAAATAGCACCCCTTTGGGTTAATTCATTCCCGGGATGATAAGATTGGATTTTTGTTTTTTCTGCTGTGCTTCCATGCGCTTAAAATTCTCGATCACCTTTTTGGTTTCCAATTCCATGGCCTGTGGGAAAAGGTCCATGGCCTGTTCAAGGGTGTTGGCTTCCAATTTTGCCTGCAAGGGGATGGGGCCCTGGGGGGTGCCAAGCTGGGTATTTCCCAGAAAAATTACTTCCCGGCTGGTGTCACTGGTTCCGTCAATGTTCACCGGTATCAATTGCCGGATGGTGGCAATTTTAAGATCTGTGACCGATTCTTCCCGATAGAGGTTTTTTTTGTCGACTTGAAAATCAAGGTTGTTTGGCGTTCCGCCGTTATCACCCATGGGTTTGTCTCCGTTATTTAAATTTTAAAAAAAATCCCGACCATTTATCAGGATTCATTCTTCCCAACATATCGTATTCCTGGCCGGGGTTCAAGAAAAGATTATAATCCATCCCCATGGAAAGGGCCCCTAGCGTTCCCCCAGAGAATTTTCATTGGGGTCATAGGGGTTGAACACCGCCACCATTCGGGTTTCCTGATCCACCCGGACCGGGGTGCTGGCGTAGCGTGAAAACCAGACGCCGACTTTTTTCCCCTGCCCGTCCAGGATATCGGAACCGGATAAAGGACCGCTATTCATATGGAGGTCGCTCAGGTTACCAATCTTTTGATAGACCTCTTCTTCGGACACGATTTTAAACCAAAGCCTGTCTTCAAATCCATAGGCCGTGTCAATACCGACAACGGCATAGGGAATGGTGGAACGGCCGCAATAGTAATAATTATAGCCCCTGGACAAGGCCGTGTTTTTGTACTGGTCTAAAAGTGCGCGGTTGGACTGGAGCTTTCCCGATGTGGCCACACACCCGGTTAAGGAAAAGAACACAATGAATACGGCCATAAGAACAGATGCCCCACCTGCTCCGGACAAAAATTTTTCAGCTTTTCCCATGGCACCTCCCCAAACAAACTTATTCGCCTTCAAACTCCGTAATGGCAAACACCTTGACTCCCGGGATCTTGGCCCGGCCGTTCAGTTCCGGCAGTTCCACAATAAAGGCGCATTCGATCAGATGGGCCCCCAGTTTTTCCACCAGACGGACCGTGGCCCCCACCGTGCCGCCCGTGGCAATGAGGTCATCCACAATAACAACCTTTTCCCCTTGTTTGATGGCATCTTTGTGGATTTCAAGGGTATCTGACCCATACTCAAGGTCATAGGTTTCCTGGATGGTTTTACAGGGCAGTTTCCCCTTTTTCCGGACCGGCACAAAACCGATACCCATTTTATAGGCCAGGACGGCACCAAATACAAACCCCCTGGCATCAATCCCCACAATTTTATCAATGCCCCTCTTTTTGTAACGCTCGTACAAGATGTCACAAGATTCCCTGAAGGCTTCAGGATCCTGCATCAATGTGGTCAGGTCCCTGAAAATAACCCCTTTAATGGGCCAGTCGTTTATGCTTCTGATTGTCTGTTTTAAATTCATGTTTTCTTTTCTCTCCTGAATACCTGTATCTATCGTAAATTTCCGATGGTACTGACAAGCAGCTTTTTAACATTGTCTGCATTATGGGTAAAGACTTCAAGTATTTGCTCCCAGGTTACCGGGGCCTCATCCTCTTTCCAGCAGTCATAGTCTGTTGACATGGCAACCACGGCATAGGGGATGCCGGCCTCATTGGCCAGCATGGCCTCGGGTGCCGTGGACATATTAATCACATCCGCCCCCCAGAGGCAAAACATCTTGGATTCGGCCACCGTGGAAAACCGCGGCCCCTCAATGGTGACCACACAGCCGCGTTCATGGACGACAAGATCCAGTTTTTTTGCCGATTCATACAGACTTTTTCGCAGGCTCCCATCAAAGGGATGGGCCATGTCCGTATGGACCGCCCCGCCCTCAAAGGAATCCATAAAGGTGTTTTTACGGAACCGTGTAAAATCAATGAACTGATCCAGAATAACCAGATGACCCCGGTCAATCTCCTGTTTCAGGCTGCCGCAGGCTGTGGTGGCAATAATATGGGTGGCACCGGCCCGTTTTAAGGCATCGATATTGGCCCGGTTGTTCACCTGGGTGGGACTGAATTGGTGTTTTCTCCCGTGGCGGGCAAGAATCAGGGTGTCCACCCCATTTATCCTGCCGGACAAAAGCCCTGAAGAGGGCATGCCATAGGGGGTATGCACTTCAATTTCCTTGGGATCTTTCAGGATATCAGGATCATCCAGCCCAGACCCGCCGATTATGCCGACCAACGTCATATGTTTCTCCTTTGTATACCTACACCCTTAACAGATGTTACAAAACCATCCCCATGCGCCTACCACAATCAGGTCCGCTTATCAAGCCAAGATTCATATAAAACCGGACAAAAAAAAGGGTTTCACCGGTTCAAAACCAACTGATTCCAATGACCAATCCCAAGCTGTTTGGCAGCATTGCCCTTTTTGACGGCAATCTCCAGGAACCCGGAAGAGGCTGCCAATAAAAACGGCTGTCGGTCTTCGGCCTGGGCATAGGTTTCATAAATCTTTGAGATCCTTGCGCTACCGGCTTCCAGCCAGAACTGATTTCCCACAAAAGACCTGAGCTCATCCAGAGAAATGTTCAGGGTTATATTCCCATAAATATCGATATCCAAAATTGTCAGAATCAGCCGGTCTCCTTTTTTCTCAGGAATTGGCAAATCCAAAGGGATTGGATCATAAACAGGCTCTCCCAATTTTTCCATGGCAAGTCCGCAGGACAGGTGGGCCGCCACCGGTGCAAAAATATCCCTGCCATGGAAAGTGGATGAAAGGGGTGACAAAAAATAGGAGGTCCGGTTCAAATGCAGGACAACCTCAATCCCGTTTTTCCGGGCTGCCTGCCAGAGCACCCCGTTATCGGGTCCCACTAAAAAATAGTTTTTTGTTCGGATGAGGATGGGCCTGCGGCTGCCCCCCACGCCCGGGTCCACCACCACGCAAAAAATAGTGTCCGAGGGGAAGTACCCCATGGCCGTGGAAAGCAGAAACCCGCCATGGAGAAGATCCTGAGGCCTGACCCCATGGGACAGGTCAATAATGTTTCCAAAAGGATTGATGGACAGGATCACGCCTTTTAAAATCCCGACAAAGGCATCTTTAAGGCCAAAATCTGTGAGCAGGACAATGGGTGGGTTTTTGGCGGTCAATGGGGTTGCCTCCTTGTTTATGTGCTTGCATCCTTATCTAAGGGTATACAATCTTAAATGTTTAGTATATCCATAGGAACCAAAAATTTTAAGAAGGATAAACAAATAATTTTGTTCCGGGAAGTAGGATGACCCTTAAAACCATTGTCCTGACCTGTTTTGCCATGACCGCCTTTGCCGCCAATTCTGTTTTCTGCAGGTTTGCCCTGGAAATGGGGTCCATGGATGCGGGCAGGTTTACCCTGATTCGTCTGGGCTCCGGGGCTGTTTTTCTAACCCTGTTGGCAGGCAGACAGGCTTTTCGCCTGCCCAGGGACAAAAAGGCATGGGCCATGCCCCTGATGCTGGCCCTGTACGGATTGTTTTTTTCCTACGCCTATGTCAGCCTTGGCGCGGCCACCGGCGCCCTGATTCTCTTTGGCGCTGTCCAGGCGACCATGATCATTGCCGGATTTATGGACGGGGAACGACCGGGGGTTGTCCGGACCCTGGGCATGGCAACAGCCCTTTTGGGCCTTGTATATCTGGTTTTTCCCGGATTATCATCCCCCTCTCCTTTGGGGACCCTTTTCATGGTACTGGCCGGACTCTTTTGGGGGATCTATTCTCTTCTGGGAAAACAGGTCCGCAACCCCGTGGAGACAACTGCCTTTAATTTCATCTGGGCCGTTATCCTGGTTTTGGGGCCCATACTTTTTTTGTCTGATTTTTCACCTTTTTCCAGGGGAACCCTCCCTTCGGGATCCGGCCTGTTTGGAACCGGATTCTGGGCAGCCATTCTATCCGGCACCCTGGCCTCCGGGGCTGGTTATGTATGCTGGTATGCCGCCATAAAAGAACTCACCGCCACCCGGGCCGCAAGCGTCCAGTTGACAGTGCCGGTGATTGCGGCTTGCGGCGGGGTGTTTTTTCTGTCCGAAAGCGTTACGGCAAGGCTTTTAATAGCATCTATTGTCATTCTTTCCGGGGTAGGGCTTGCCTTGCTCCCCACTAAAAAAAGAAAAATATTTAGTTCAAAAACTTAGAACAGGTATGATATACTCATCCTTTTAAATATGAACCTGATATTTTTTGAAATATATGTGGGGAAAGATTCCAATGAAAATTCTTGTTGTGGATGATGAAATAGTCAGCCGAAAAAAAATGATGAAAATCCTAGCTGATTTTGGCACCTGTGAAGGCGTGAAAAACGGGAAGGCGGCCCTAACGGTCATAAAAACGGCTCTGGAAGACTGGAAACCATACAATTTGATCGCCCTGGACGTTTCCATGCCTGACATCAGCGGCATAGAGGTTTTGACCATCATCCAGGAACTGGAAAAAAAACAGGGCCTGGATGAAGAAGAACAGGCAAAAATTCTCATGGTGACCTCCCACTCGGACACGGAAACCGTGAAAGCCTGTGTGGGAAAATGTGACGGTTATGTGATCAAACCCTTTAACAAAGAGGTGATGGTCGAGAAGATGAAAAAAATCGGTTTAATCCGCTAATCCGTATAAAAGGCTTTTTCTGCCATGGGCATTGAAATCGAACGAAAATTTCTGGTCACCCGAATTCCCGTTGACCTTTCCTGCGGGCTCTTTGTTTGCCAGGGGTATATGCTCAACCGGGAAGACCGGGTTGTAAGGATCCGGATCATGGGAAACAGTGGTTTTCTGACCATCAAGGGAAAAACCGTCAATACCCGGCGCTGGGAGTTTGAATATGAAATTCCTGAACCCGATGCCCGGCAGATGCTGGAACTGTTCTGCGAAAAACCCCTGGTGGAAAAAGTTCGATTCAAAATTGAATTTAAAGGATTTGAATGGGTGATTGACCAATTCCTGGGTGAAAATGCAGGGCTGGTTCTGGGGGAGATTGAGCTGGAACATGAAACCCAGTCATTTGAAATCCCTCCCTGGGCTGGGAAGGAAGTCACCCGCGACCCACGGTATTATAATTCAAACCTCATTTGCCATCCCTATTCCGCCTGGTAACCCTCCCCTTTATGGGAATGCCCCTTGACATTTTTCAGGCGAAATTTTAATTTTACCCATATGAAAACAAACACGCCAACCGAAATCCTCCAGTTTCTGCCCCAATTTAAACAAATGCATCTCAACCCCCTTTTCCTTCATTTTTCAGGACCCTTCAGGCACCTTGAGATCCTTTATCAGCAGGATTATCTTAAAAGGTCTCTTACGCACATTCGCATATCCCTCATTCTGGCCTGCTGTCTTTACGGCCTCTTCGGGGTATTGGACGCAATTCTCCTTCCCGAAGAAAAATATTATATTTGGGCAATCCGGTACGGCCTGGTCTGCCCGGTTCTTTTGCTGGTCCCAATCCTCTCATATTTCAAAGGGGTACAGCAGTGGATCCAGCCGATACTGGCCGGACTTATCATCATTGGCGGCACCGGTATCATCCTGATGATCCTCATCGCCCCCCCTCCTGTCAGTTATTCCTACTATGCGGGCTTGATTTTGATTTTTATTTTTGGGTACACCTTTAGTCGCGCACGTTTTATCTGGGCATCCCTGGGCGCCTGGCTGGTTGTTCTGCTTTACGAAATAGCGGCTATTGGAATTGCCCAGACGCCATGGCCAATCATTACCAACAACAATTTCTTTTTTCTCAGCGCCAATATCATCGGAATGCTGGCCTGCTATTCCATTGAACTATATGACCGCCGGGCATTTTTTTTGACCCGGCTTTTGATCGAAGAAAAGGAAAACCTCCGTACAGTCAAACTGGCGGAAGCTGAAAAAATAAACGCCCAAAAAATTCTGGGAGAAAAGAAAAAACTGGCCCTGGTCAGTCAAATCGCAGGAAAAATGGCCCATGACTTCAATAATATTCTGGGTATTATCATGGGCACAACAGAACTTTCACTTCTTGACTGCCGGGACCCGGGAACAAATGAATCCTTTAAAACCATACTTGACCAGACCCTTCGGGGGAAAAACCTGATAAAAAATTTACTGGCCTTTGCCAAGGACCAGGTTCCAAATCAAACTTTTTTCAAACTTGCGGATAAAATTGATCTGGTGCTCAGCCTTTTGAAAAAAGACCTGGAAGGCATTCAATTGATACAAGAAAATTTCCAGGCAATCCCTGACCTGCTTGCTGACCCGGGGATGATCGAACATGCGCTGATGAACCTGATTTATAACGCAATACATGCCACCAGCAAAACCGATGACCCGAAAATAACCATCCGGACCTATTGTTGTGATGATACCATTTGTTTTGAGATTGAGGACAATGGCTGCGGCATTCCCAGAGAACACCTTGACGCCATCTATGACCCCTCATTCACCTTGAAGGGGAACCGGGATGTAACAGGGACCTATGCAAATGATATTAAGGGCTCGGGTTATGGAATGGCCAATGTAAAAAAATACATGGAACAGCACCAGGGCAGTATCCGTGTTTCGTCAACAGAGGGTTTGGGGACAAAATTTACACTCTGTCTGCCCATGATTGAGCAGGAACGTATCCCGGAAGAAAAAATCCAAACCCGGGAAAAGGGAATACAATCTAAAAAACATATTCTTCTGGTGGAAGATGAAGCGGCCATCTCAAATGTGCAATACCGGTTATTAACTCAGGCGCCCCATTGCCACAAAGTGGATATCGCAGATACCGGGCAGGTTGCCATGGATCTATTTGACAAGAACCCATACGATTTTATCAGTTTGGATTATCTTCTTCCCGGAAATCTGAACGGCAAGGATGTCTATACCCATATTCGGAAAAAAAACAAGCACATCCCCATACTCTTTGTCTCGGGAAACATAGAATTTTTAGAATCCATAAAGCACCTGAAACAAGAGGATGACCATATGGATCATCTGTCAAAGCCCTGTCAGAACCATGAATATGTGAATCGCATTAACAAACTCCTGGCAGAGGCCCTCCCCCCTGTTCTTTAATTCAATTTTTATTTAATCCAGGCTTTCCTTCTTACCAGGGTATAGGCACTGGCCATGAGCAGCGCCATACACAGACCAAGGTGGCTGATATTCATCACATAAATCAGGGTATGGGAAAAATAAATGCCCGGCAGATTTTTTGCCACCATGAGCCCGCCTGAAACCATAAGCCCAACAATGACCGCAATTTTTACAACGCCTGAAGCCGTGAGACCGGAAATATTTTTTTTGTTTAAGACAAAATCCATTCCCACATAAATGCCGAATCCGATAAAAAATGTCGCAAAAACATAGTGAAGAACATGGGTGACATAAAACTGATCCAGCCAGCCCAATCCCGGGATATCGGCGATATAATACCGCTTGAAAATCGGCATCTGGGCAAACCCGCTCAGGGCAATAAAAAACAGGGTGAACCCATAGACAATTTGCCTTGTTTTATAGACCAAAGACATTATCCATCCTCCTTTACGCGTTTATAAAATTTTCCAAATGCCGCAACCGCGCCCGCAATGGGGGCAATGAGCATGGCCCGGGCAAGGTTGTTGCCGTCGGCCATCCGATCCTCGACCCGGCCCATGGACGGTTTTCCCTTGCCCTGTTCAAAGATGAGCTGGTCAAAGGGGACCGGAGAGACATAAAGGGTATGGGTACCGCCGTTTTCCTTTTCCCCGTAAATAAAGCCTTCCATCTCGCGTGCAAGGGCATGGGCCTGTGCTATCATTTCAGACCGGGGACCAATGGTCTGGACATCTTCGGGACAGGCTTCAATACAGGCCGGGATGTGGCCTTTTTCAAGCCGCTGGTAACATCGGTCACACTTGTACATGACCCCGTTACCGGCCAGGGAAGGCAAAATATCAAGGTAAAGGCCCACACCGGTCTGGCGCTGGGGCACATCCCAGGGACAGACCGCCTTGCACTTGGACCCGCCCAGGCAGATATCGGCATCAATCCGTGAGAGCCCGTTGGGTTCCTGCTTGGCCGCACCCCAGGGACACAGCTTGACACAGGGAGGATTCTCACAATGCATGCAGCGCCGGGGGATGGTCAGCTCCTGTTCTTGACCGTTGACAAGGGCTTTGGCCTGCTGGATAAACAGCCAGTTATAGGGGGTCAACCGGTCTGTAACATCTCTTTTATCAGACCAGTCCTCAATGGGCACCCGTTTGGGAATCATTTTGGGGAAGGGCTTTTGGGGGTCTGGATATTTTGCAGCATTGGATTCTCTGCAGGCATAAACACATTCCTCACACCCGATACAGCGGCTGATGTCAATGACGGTTACCAACGGCGCTTTCTCTTCTGCAGCCAGGGAGGCGGCAGCCCTTGCCACACTGCCGGACACAGCCACTGAGCCTGCTGCCGTGAAACTGCCCTTTAAAAAGGCCCGTCTTGAAATTTTTGATGTCATTCTTTTCTCTCGCTTTCCCGCCAGGGCAATTGCCTGCACAAACGGGTTGTCCTAAAAGGTTAGATCACCCTTGTTTCATGAACTCTTGAAATTCCATTTTGGTATAACTTTTGGTCTGAATATATTTGAGAATCAGCAGCAGCTGGGGGGCATCCAGATATCCGGGAATACTATTGATTTTTTTGCCGTCCGGTTCCAGAAACCACATGGTGGGAAGCCCTTTGACCTTCCACTCCCGGCCAAGTTCCTGATTTTGGTCGGTATCCACCTGGATACTGATAAAATTTTTTTCAAGGTATGCCAGTACCTGCTTGTCCTTAAAGGTGGTTTGTTTGAGTTTTGTACAATAGGTACACCAGGGCGCATGGAAATACAGAAAGACCGGTTTGTTTCCCTTGCCGGCAATGGCCATGCCGGGGGTATAGTCTTTCCAGGCAATGCCGGAATCTTTAATCTCCAACGGGTCGGATTCCTGTAAAACAGCTGCTGCTATGACCGGTTCCGGCGCCTTTGATCTGTTATAAAAAAAGATCCCTGCAACCACCAAACCAATGAGCGCTATAACCAGTACATTTTCTTTTTTCATTTAATATCCTTCATGTGGATTCTTGTTGTCCTTGCCAGTCGGCCAGTCGCCCAGTCGGCCAGTCGTAATTATAGCAAAGATAATGCCAATGGTAAAAAAGTATAGATCAAAAAGATCCAGATCCAACGACAGACAGCCCCTTTCCTAGGATGTGTTTATATTTTGAAACCTGAATTCTTCCCGGGTTTCTCAAAGTGTAAACCATTTGTTAATGTTCGTCCTTACAGAAAAGCCCGTGTCCAAAAGTTAAATACGTAATGTGACACTGCCCATATTACCATACTTATATAAGAGAAAAAAGAGACTACCACCCTGTGGCTTTACACAAACAAATGGATCTGGTAATCCATTTCCCAGCATCAACCCGCCATGCACAAAGGAGACTAAAAATGACCGACAATGTATTGATCACCATTGCCTGCGGCACTGACAACCCCAACCGGGCCACCCGGGGCCTTTTTCTTGCAGCTGTGGCCCAGAGACAAGGGAAGAATGTGACCGTATTCCTGCTGGATGAAGGCGTCTACCTTGCCAGAAAAGGAGCCGCAGCGCCACTACAAGCTGCCACAGGCGATTCTGCAGATGATTCTCTGGCCCATCTCCAGGCCCACAATGTGCCGATCCTGGTCTGCACCCCCTGTGCCAAGTCCCGGTTTATCGCCCAGGAAGATCTGGCGGATTCCTGCAGAATGGCAACAGCAGGAGAACTCATTGATATTGCCTGTGATGCCGCCTGCATAAGCCTATAGGAAGGTTTTACCAAAAGCCGGCAAAGGGTGTTTTACCGGCTTTTAACACTAATATTATATTTTTTCATGCGCTTCCACACCGTGATTCTGGAAACGCCCAGAAGTTCTGCGGCCTTGGTCTGATTCCCTTCGGCCTGCTTCAGGGCAGCAATGAGGGCCTCCCTTTGGCTTTGTTTTACCATCACCGTCGTCCTTTGGGAAAAAATATTGCCCGGCTCCCCTCCAACCTCTGCGTTTAAATTTTTCTGGGTCTCGGGTGGCAAAGAAGGGGGCAGGTTTTTATACACCACTTTTTCCGGCAGGTGTTCCGACCGGATACTCTTTCCCCTTGCCAGAACAAAGGCATATTCAACGGCATTTCTCAATTCCCGGATATTGCCCGGCCAGGAATAGGAAACCATGGCCCGCATGGCTTCCGGTGTAAACCCCAGGATATTTTTCCCTGTTTTCTCGGCATGGATACTGATAAAATGCTGGATTATCAGGGTGATATCATCCCTGCGAAGGCGCAGGGGTGGGCAGGTCATGGGAAAAACATTAATCCTGAAAAAAAGATCTTCCCGAAACTTTTCCTGTTCAATCAGGGCGTCAAGGTTTTTATTGGTGGCGGTAATAATCCGGACATCAATGGGGATGGATTTATTTTCCCCCACCCGCTGGATCATTTGCTCTTCCAAAACCCGTAAAAGCTTGACCTGAACAGACAAGGGGATATCCCCTATTTCATCTAAAAAAATGGTGCCCGTATGGGCGGCCTCAAATCTTCCGACCCGGTCAACATCGGCGCTGGTGTAAGCGCCCTTGATGTGGCCGAACAATTCGCTTTCCAAAATGCTTTCACTTAAGGCCGCACAATTGACCTTGATGAAAGGGTTTTTTGCACGGTTTCCGGTTTCGTGGAGGGCCTTTGCCACCATTTCCTTACCGGTTCCGCTTTCCCCCAGAATCATGACCGGCGTATCCAGGGATGCCACGCTTTCAATATTTTCAAAAAGATTCTGCATAACCGTCGTCCGGCCGATTATCCCGTGAAATCCGTCATCAATATGGTACATCCTTCGGATGGATGCCAGCTCGTTCTTATAGTTGATGTTTTCCGATATATCCTTGAGGGTTTCCACTGCCCCCAAAATTTCGCCCTTGTCATCAAAGAGCACTGTGGCTGTCTTGACAATGGGGACAGCCCGGTTGTCGGCGGCGGTTATCACACATTTTTTATCCCGGACAAGGCCTGCTGAAAAAAGGCCGCACCAATCCTTTCCCCTGCCCGTTCCCTTTATTTCGCACCCCGTACAATTGAGCAGCCTGCAGGATCTGCCCTTAAGGTTTTCTTCCGTATACCCTGTCATGAGCTGGGCAGAGTGATTTGCCGCTATAAAATTGCCCTGGGCATCCACAATAATGATCCCGTCCTGGACCGAATCAATAATCGGCCGCCATTGCTTTCCAATGTTCATTTTCATCCCTCCCGTTAACACTATTAACAACAAACTTAATACATCATTAACACTTTGGCAACACCTTGCCTGGATTTATATTTGCAAAAAATGATTGCAATTTCGCTAAATTAATAATAAATTAAGAGAGTTGAATCAATGATCCCCTTACTTTGAATTCTCTGGCACACCCTTTGCTATCTTTACCAATGGTGACACAACCATAAAAACAGGAGCCGGGATAGTCCGGCCGGCAAAATAAAAATCGCAATTTTAAATTGAGGAGTACTATGAAACCGAATATGTCTAAACAACTGCTCATGACCCTGGCTGCAGGCCTTGTAATCCTTGCCTGCACATTCACTGCATCGGCAGATAATGCCAAAGAACCCTGGATGTTTGACCAGATCGTGGATGTTGACTTTGTTATTTCAAAGGTCACTGTACCCATGGCCGACGATGTTATGCTCATTGACGCCAGACCTTATCTGGTCAAATATGCCAAAGGCTATATTCCAGGTGCCGTGAACATTCCCTTTACCGAGTTTGACCAGAAAACAGATCTGCTGCCCAAAAACAAAAAGACCCTGCTCATTTATTATTGCGAAGGTCTGCAATGCAAACTAAGCCATAAATCCGCATTCAAGGCCAGAGCCCTCGGGTATACCAATGTCAAGGTTTTTGCCTTGGGATATCCGGAATGGATGAAACAAAATGGGGCCTATTCGGCCATTACCGCCGAGCAGGTGGCGGCACAGATTGCTGCCAACGATACCCTGCTCGTGGACTCACGCCCCCTAAAACCCATGTACGAAAAAGCCCATATCCCAACGGCCATAAGCATCCCCTTTTCCCAGTTTGATCTGCTCAAGGCAAAACTGCCCAGGGAGCTTTCCTGCCCCATTATTTTCTATTGCGGCGGTCTTGACTGCAAACTCAGTCATAAATCTGCAGCCAAAGCCATTGTCATGGGATATAAAAATGTCTCTGTATTTGAAACAGGCTATCCGGCCTGGAAAGCCAAATTTGGAGATGCCGCTGCCGGCGTTGGCGTCGCGGCGGGTGAAGTGGAGGGATCCATTGACCTTGAACGGTTTAAAACCATTATGGCAAAAACACCCGAGACCATTACCCTCATAGATGTCCGGGATGCAGATGAATTTGCCAAGGGCCATTTTAAAACATCCGAAAACATTCCCGTTGAAAAATTAAAACCCAGAATAAAAGATCTTGCTTCGGATAAACCCGTGGTATTTGTCTGCTCAACCGGTGCCAGAAGCGGTGAAGCATATTACATGGTCAAAGATGTCAGACCGGACCTGGATGCCTATTACGTGGAAGCACAAATTGATTTTAAAAAAGACGGGTCTTTTGCACTCAAAAAAAATTAATCGATTCAAAACCAATACATAAGGAAAGACACAATGCTTAAAAAAATACTCATCACCGGCATCCTTGTCATGTTCACACTGGGCTCTCTGGCAGCAGCCATGGCCTCCGAAGGCCCGGACGGCAATAAGAGAAAAGGCAAATACACCTATCGTAAAGTGGTAAAAGCCTGTTTTGACAGAGGGGCTGTGGATTCGGAAACCCCCAAGGTCAGCCCGGCCGATAAAAAACAGGCGGAATGGAAAGCAATTTTTGAGGGAAAAGAATTCAGCGAATTCGGGTGTGACCAGGAATGGACAGCCTTGAACGATGAGGATACCCTGGACATCTATTCTTATTTTTACAATTCTGCGGCAGACTCTCCCACCCCTGCAACCTGTAAATAATTTGATTTCCGGGTATGGCCCTGGCCATACCCGGATTCATGGTTCACCAACCTGGAGGTTTTATGGGAAAAATAAAAACCAGCTATGGCAAACACTTCATGGGAATGCTTTTGACCCTGATATTTGCTGCCCTGCTCTTACCTGGAGCCCAGGCAGCAACGACGTCAGACGTAATGGATGAGGCCCTGGGAATCAAACTGGCCAAGCAGGCCGTCCGGGGGAGCAAACACTGGACCACCACCGATCATTCAAAAATGGATATTCTGAAACAAAATTTTACATCCGGTGATGAAATTACCCAGGCCTGCCTCTCCTGCCACAATGAAGCCTCCATGCAGTTCAAGGAGACCATTCACTGGACCTGGAAAGTCCCGTCTGAAAAAGAAGGGATCATGAACGGCAAAGCCGGCCATGCCATTAACAATTTTTGTATTTCCGGCAATGCCATGGAAGACAAGGGGTGTCTGAGCTGCCATGCGGGCTGGAACGGGACCGAGGGCCAAGTCAATTGCCTGGCCTGCCACGGAGCCCAAAAATTCAATTATAAGGAGACGTTTGAAGACCTGAAAGCCTTTGAAGGGGATACCGACCCGGACACCCTTGAAATCGTAAAGGAAGTCCAGGCAGAGGTGAAAAATGCCGTCCACAAAATCACCCTGCCCCAGCGGGAAAACTGCGGGGAATGTCATTTTAAAGGCGGCGGCGGTGACGGGGTGAAACACGGAGACCTGGACACCTCCCTGGCCAAGCCCAACAAAATGCTGGATGTTCACATGGCAGCCGAAGGGGCTGATTTTGCCTGTATCCGGTGCCATACCACGGTCAATCACAATATTGCAGGCCGTCTGTATACACGTCCTGCGGCAGCGGAACGCAAGAGCCTGATCCAGGACGACATGGCCTCAAAAATCACCTGCGAATCCTGCCACAGCAATCTGCCCCATAAACAAGCCGATTCTAAAATGAACGACCACACAGACAAGGTGGCCTGCCAGTCCTGTCACATTCCCGAATATGCAAGGGTCAATCCCACCATGATGTGGTGGGACTGGACAAAGGCCGGTGACCTCAAAGACGGCAAACCCTATGTGACAAATGGGGAATTCGGCAAACCCGTCTACAAGTCCATCAAAGGAGAATTCAGATGGGAAAAGAACGTAAGGCCTGAATATTTCTGGTACAACGGCTCTTTTGACAATATCGGGATAAAAGATGAGATTGATCCTTCGGCCATTGTCCAGGTCAGCCATCCTCTGGGCGATAAAAACGACAAAAATTCACGGATCCATCCGTTTAAAATTCACAGGGGAAAGCAGCCCTATGACAAGATCAGCAAACAGATGGTGGCCCCGCTTCTATCCGGCCCCAAGGGCTTCTGGACCACCTTTGACATGAACGATGCCATCACCCGGGGCAACAAGACCCTGGATGTGCCCTATTCCGGGGAATTTGACTATGTGGAGACCACCTATGCATTTCCCATCACCCATATGGTGGCGCCCAGGGAGAATGCCCTGAACTGCAACCAATGTCATATCCGGAAAGATTCCCGCCTGGCCAGTATCACTAACATATATCTGCCCGGACGGGACAGGTCCAATTTAATTGACAGTATAGGCATGATGGCCGTGCTGGGAGCGCTGGTCGGGGTAATGCTCCATGGGCTTGGCCGGTTCTTCACCCGGAACGGAAAGGAGGAATAGAAAATGGTGGTTAAAACAATCAAAAAAGTATATTTGTATACACGGTTTGAGCGCCTCTGGCACTGGCTCCAGGGATTGATGATCCTTGTGCTCATGGTCACCGGTTTTGAGGTCCACGGCACCTTTACCCTGATGGGGTTCCAGACAGCCGTGACTGTCCACAATTTTGTAGGGCTTTCCTGGCTCGTCCTGTTTGCCTTCTTTGTGTTCTGGCTTTTCACCACCGGGGAATGGAAACAATATATCCCCACAACCAAAAAGCTGTTTGATGTGATCGTTTACTATATGTTCGGTATTTTCAAAGGCCAGGAGCACCCGGTCCAGAAATCCAAAGGGGCCAAACACAATCCCCTTCAGCGCCTTGCCTATCTGGGCATTTCCGCCATGCTTCTGCCCCTGCAGATGGCAACCGGCCTTATCTACTATTTGTATAATTTCATGCCCGGAAGCTTTTCCCTGTCACTTCTGGCTCTTGTCCACACCCTCCTGGCATTTCTTCTGGTAAATTTTCTGATCGTCCACGTGTACATGACCACCACAGGCCATTCTCTTTTCAGCCATATCGCCGGTATGATCTCAGGGTGGGAAGAAATTTATGAAACCACCCATATCCAGGAATGGGAAAACAAGGCCACTAAAAAGGGATAAAAAGAACCCTTTCAGTCCAAATACCCTCCCGGGGCAGAACTACTTTGCCCCGGATTTATTTTTTCGGTCCAAAACCTGATCAAGGACCAACCTGATTTTTAAAGACATTTCATTGGTCCGGATGGGCTTTTTAATATACCCCATGATACCCAGCGCCTTTGCCGATTCATTGTCAAGTTTTTCACTATACCCTGAACAGATGATAATAGGAATGTCCGGGCGTATTTCAATCAGGCTTTTGGCAAATTGGGTTCCCTGGATATCGGGCATTGCCATGTCCGTGATGACCAGATCAAAATAGTCAGGATCGGATTCAAACAATTTTAAGGCTTGTGTGCAGCTTGTTTTTCCGGTCACCTGATATCCAAGTATGTTTAGAAATTGAATCCCGAATTTAACAATGAGCGGTTCATCATCGACAAATAAAATTCGTTCGGAACCAATTGGATTTGTCCGGATATCCGGTTTTGCCTCTGTTTTTATTAATTGGGAAATCATGGGAAGGAATACCGTAAAAACACTGCCTTGGCCAGGTTCACTTTCCACCCGAACAGCGCCTCTGTGACTTGTAACGATGCCGTGTACAACGGACAACCCCAATCCGGAACCCTTTCCCAGGCCCTTTGTTGTAAAATAGGGATCAAAAATTTTGTTTTGAATATCCGGGGGAATACCGGTGCCGGTATCGCTGATGTGCAAACAGCAATATTCCCCGGAAGGCAGATTCAAATCCAAACCCGGTGCAGCGCGGCTCAAACAGATTTTAAGCGTGCCGCCTGTCTCTTCCATGGCATGGTAGGCATTGGTACAAAGGTTTAGGATAACTTCATATATTTGTGTTGAACTGGCCAGGACAAATGGGGGGTCAACACAAAATTCCTGTCGGATTTCGATGTTGGCGGGAATGGTGGGCCGCAATAATTTAATGGCTTCTTCAATCACGGGCCTGAGCAGTATGGGTTTTTGTTCCACTTCACTCAGGCTGCTGAAGGTTAAGATTTGTTGAACCAGATCACCTGCGCGCAGGGCGCCCTGCAATATGTTTTCAAGGTTTTCTTTTATTGGATGATTTTCAGACAGGGCGGCAAGGGATATTTCGGTAAATCCAATCAGGGGAAATAAAATATTATTAAAATCATGGGCAATACCGCCGGCAAGTGTGCCAATGGTCTCCATTCTCTTTGCCTGCTGGAGCTGGGCTTCGACACGTGTCCTTTCCGCCTGGGTTCGCTTGTGTTCAAGGATTTCCTGTTGCAGCCGGGCTGTGCGCCGGGCCACCAGATCTTCTAAATGCTCCCGGTATTTTGCCAACTCTTTTTCCACTTGTTTTCGTTCACCAATATCCATAATGGCGATACGGTATTGCCAGGAGGTTTTGGTCTCACATGGCACAACGGTGCTTTCCAACTGCACATCAAATGGGGGTCCCTTCTTTTTTTGCAGACGAAGTTCACAAACCTGCAGGGTTTTCAAGTCGGAAAGATCCCGGAGATACCGGTAATATATATCCTGATCTTCCGAATGGATATAATCTGACAGGAAATGGTCAATCAGATCCTTTCTTTCAATGGACAGCATCCCTGCAAAGGTCAGATTGGACTTGAGAATCACTCCCTTTGGATTGACCGTAATATAGCCCACAGGTGCAAATTCATAAAGCTGGGTATAATTGTGTTCGGATTTTTCAAGTGCATCCTGGGCATTGCGCAACGCCTCATTCTGCAATTCCAGCTCAATCTGGAATGTCTGGAGTTCATGGATTAATTTAAGGGGGTCTTCAAAAACAGCTGAAGAGGGATGAAACTTTTTTTCCATCACCATGCGTTCAGCCTTGTTTCGCAGTTGAGCAGATTGTTCCTGTTTTTTTTTGTTCGTTCCCATCAGTGCTCCTGCTTTTGATAAAAAAATCTTTTTCCCCAGGTCATTCCTTTTTTATTTTTTCCGGAAAATCTGTAATCGCCCTTTCAATGGTGACAAGGCCATTGATTTTATCGGTTTCATCGCGAAGGGCCAGGGCCATCAGCCAGACCCTTATGGTATCACCGCCAAGGGCCTTTCGATCTGTTTCCATGCTTTTAAACAGATCTCCTCTGAATGCCTTTTGCGTAAAGGTCCGGGATTGAAGAACCCTGTCTTCGGGCACCATATCCCGGATATTCATTTTCAATGCACTCTCCTGGGTATACCCATATAATTTCTGGGCACCCTGATTCCAAAAGTTTATGTTGCCGTTTTTATCTTGAATAATGACGGCATCCTTTGAATTCATGATCACGGACAGGCGCTGGGTCGTCAGAACAGACTGCTTTAGTTCAGTGATATCTTCAAAGGTAATCACCACACCGTCAATAACATTGTGCATGGTGCGATAGGGCATGATGCGTGTTCTGAAGTATGTATTTTCTCCGCTTTCCACTTCTATTTCCCGGGTTACCAGGTCTTTGAGCACCTGTTGGGCCGTTTGGTCAATATTAAAGTTCTTAAGTTCCGTGGAGAAATGCTTGATGGGTCGGCCGATATCCATACTGGTCAAAGGAATCAATTTTACGACCATGTTGGTAAACCGTCTGACATTCAGGTCTATATCAAGAAAAATTGTGCCGATCTGGGTAGAATCCAGAAGATTTTTCATATCGTCATTGGCATCTGACAATTGATCAATCCGACTCTGGAGTTCTGTGTTCACTGTTGCCGACTCCTCGTTAAGGGACTGCAGCTCTTCCTTTGAGGTCTCCAGTTCCTCATTGGTGGATTGCAGCTCCTCATTTGTGGACTGGAGTTCTTCATTGGTGGACTTGAGTTCTTCGTTGGCCGTTTCCAGCTCTTCTATGGTTGTCTGTAAATTCTCCCGGGTGTATTGCAATTCCTGTTCAAGCTTTATTATCGATTTGTTCTTTTGGGTTTTTACAATTTTTATTGGACCGGTTTTCGGGGTTGCATCATGAAAGATGACCATGAGCATGCCCCGGATGGCGCCATACTCCAGAACCGGTTTTACAATCAGATCAATCTTTAAAATCCCCCCGTTATTTTCAACATCTATGGCCTTGTGGACAACTTCGCGTTTAAGGGTGGACACTTTTCGAATGGCAGCGGCAAGGACCGCTTTTAACCCGGGTCTTGCCATTTCGAGAATATTGATGCTGGCCTTGCCGATGGCAGGTTCCAGATACTTGCCCGTCCGGCCATGGGTATATACGATGTCTGACTTTTCATCAATAATGGCACAGGGAGGTGTGTCACTCTGCTGTAAAATGGTTTCCACAAGCATAAAGCTATTGATTTCTTCTGCCCTTTTCACGGCCTTATCGCATTTTATATCCCGGGCATCGTCACTGGATGCAAGGATCGGAAAGTCCAGTACTGGGCGGGCCTTTGTCAGCGTGGGCTGGGGTGAGAAAATTTTCCATTTTTTGTCTTGAATCCTAAACAATTCGCCTGCCTGGCCAAGGGACTCCGAAGACCCGAGAAATAATATACCCTCCGGTTTTAAGCTGTAATGGAAGACAGGGAAAAGTTTTTTCTGCAATTCCGATCCCAGGTAAATCATAAGATTCCGGCAGCTGAGGATGTCCAGTTTTGTAAAGGGGGGGTCCTTGATTAAGTTTTGGGGCGCAAAAACCAGCATTTCCCGGATTGATTTTTTGATCTGAAAATGGCTCTCTTCACTGGTGAAAAACCGCTGTAATCTTTCAGGACTGACATCTCCGGAAATGCTCAAGGGATAAAGACCTGTCCGGGCCGTATTGATGGCATCCTTGTCAATATCAGTGCCGAAAATCTGAACATCAAAATGGCGGTTCAACGTTTCTGAACATTCGTGCAAAAGAATGGCAATGGAATATGCCTCTTCGCCGGTGCTGCACCCGGCCACCCAGACCCGGACGGCAGAATCGTTTGGTTTTCCCCGAAGCAAACCCGATAAAAGCATTTCTTTGAGGGCGTCAAATGCTTCCGGGTCTCTGAAAAAACCGGTGACCCCAATGAGAAGATCCTTGAACAATACATGGACTTCCCGGTCACTTGCCTGGAGATATTTTACATAATCCAGGACATCATCAATCTGATGGACATGCATTCGTCTTTCAATGCGCCGGGTAATGGTGTTTTTTTTGTAAAGGGAGAAATCCTGCCCGGTGTGGGACCTCAAAAGGATGTAAATCTTTTGCAATGCCATTTGAAATTTATCTTCATCACTGGTGATCTTTGCCTTTGGTTCCAGGATGGCGTGCTTTGTATATTTAATGAGTTGTTCCGGCATCTGATCCGCATCCAACACATAATCCACAAGTCCTGTGGCAACGGCACTTCTGGGCATCCCCGCATACTTGGCAGACGCCGTATCCTGTACCATCACCATGCCCAGCTCTGCCTTGATCTGTTTGAGCCCCAGGGTGCCGTCGGTGCCGGTTCCGGAAAGGATAATACCAATGGCATTGTCGCCCTGGTCCTGGGCCAGGGATTTAAAAAAATTATCGATGGGAAGATTCAACCCCCTTGGGTGCATCTGATCCATGAGATGCAGGGTGCCGTTTAAAATTGCCAGGTCTTTGTTGGGGGGAATTGCATACACCCTGTCGGGTTTCACCGGCAGACCGTCTGTTATCAGGGTGACCTTCATTAACGTCTTTTTTTGAATAAGTTCGGGAAGGATACTGACATGGGTGGGGTCCAGGTGGGATACAAGGACAAAGGCCATACCGCTGTTGGCGGGCATGGCCTTGAAAAACGATTCAAATGCCTCCAGGCCGCCGGCAGACGCGCCCATGCCCACGATGGGAAATGCTTTTTTTGTTTTTTTTGCCGGCCGGCCACTGGGTATGATTTCTGGCAATTCATTCTTTTTTGCCATGGAAGTGCTCCTAAGCTTGGTCTGAAATATGAACATACAAATTAACTATATTTTAACACACTGATAAATTGCAAGTAGAATCATTTAAAATCATGGGAGGCCAGGTGTCCTGTTGTTCATCGCATTTAAGGTTGACATCTACACCCCATAAACGTATGTCTTATACTGACCAGTCAGTTTATTCGTTTCAATGATCCAGGGACGATACAAGGAGAAACATGAATGCAGGAGAATAAAATTGTTGTAGATCCATACAGATGGGTGGTTCTTTTTGTTTTTGCCCTGATTTCCGCTATTATCCAGATACAATGGCTCACCTTTGCATCCATTGCCCGGGAAGCCAGGCTCTTTTACCAGGTGTCTGCCCTGCAGATCGACCTTCTTTCCCTTATTTTCATGGGGGTTTTTCTTGTGGTCTGCATCCCGGCCTCTTATATTATTGACACCTTTGGAATTCGAATAGGCCTTGGAATCGGCGCCGTCCTGACGGGAATTTTCGGACTCATGAAAGGGGTTTTCCCCCATGATTATACCCTTGTGGTCATTGCCCAGACAGGACTTGCCGTTGCCCAGCCCTTTATCCTGAATGCCGCTACAAAAGTTGCGGTCCAATGGTTCCCCCTTCTGGAAAGAGCTCTTGCTGTTGGGATTGCTACTTTGGCCCAGTTTGCAGGAATTATTATTGTCATGGTCTTCACCCCCTTGATGATTGGGACAAATATCGTTGGGGTCTATGATCTGGCCACCATGTTGATGACCTATGGGCTGATATCCTGCGCAGGGGCGGTCATCCTGCTTGTTTTTTTGAAGGAAAGGCCTTTCTTTCCTTCTGAACACATTAAAGAGAAAAAACATCCAGGCCTTGTCAAAAGCATCGGACAAATTTTTAGCCAAAGGGACATGGCCTATCTTTTTCCGCTTTTTTTCATCGGCCTGGGGATGTTTAATGCCATCAGCACCTGCATTGATCAGATCTGCCAGACCAAGGGCCTGAGCATACAACAAACCGGCATTGTCGGCGGTATCATGCTGGTGGCAGGCATCATCGGCGCAGTGATACTGCCGGTATTGTCCGACAGGCAGAAAAAACGCAGAAAATTCATCTGCATGGCAATGGCAGGCGCAACCCCCGGCATCATGGGACTGGCCTTTTTTAACGATTATGCCCTGCTCTTGATCTCTTCTTTTATCCTGGGGTTTTTTCTTCTGGGCGGGGGAGCCCCTGTGGGGTTTCAATATTGTGCAGAAGTCACCCGGCCTGCCCCGGAATCCATCTCCCAGGGTCTGCTCCTTTTCACAGGGCAGATATCGGGTATCCTGTTCATTGTCCTGATGAATACTGCGGGAATGAAGGTGTCCTTAGTGATCTTCATCGGGCTGGCCCTTATAAATATTGTTCTGAGCCTGGGCTTAAAAGAATCTAAAATGATCCTGGCATCCAGGCTGACAGATGTAAAAAAAATGTAATTGTTCGCTTTTTTCTGTGGTATATGGCGCCATAATTTAATACTAAAGAAGACAGATAAAAAATTTATCCGTTCTGAATGTCCTTAAAAGGGAAACCTGTCATCGGGTTTATTCAGAATACCATGGCCATGGAAAGGAGAAAGCATGAGTGTCAGGATTCAGGAATCGTTTAATTTTTATTCCCACCTGGTGGGAGGAATTGCAGCCCTTGTGGGAACCATATATCTGGCAAAGGTGGCAAGCCACTCGGCATCTGCTTTGATCACAGCGCTCATCTACGGTCTTTCCATTGTATTTCTCTTTTTTGCCAGCACCCTTTACCATCGATTTAAAAAAGAAGAAAATGAACTTTCCTTCTGGCGAAAAATGGACCGGCTGGCTATTTTTTTTATGATTGCCGGCACCTATACCCCCATCTGCTACTTTTGCCTGGAAGGGTATTGGCGCTGGACCATGATCGCAATCCAGTGGGGACTTGTGGGCTTTGGGGTTATTTCCCAATTGTGGTTTCCACGGGCCCCCAGGTCCATTTATGTGCTGATATACATTGTCATGGGCTGGGCCGCCCTCTTGCCCATAAAACAGATGCTGGCAAACATGTCCCTGTCCCAGGAGGTATTGTTGTTTTCCGGCGGGGCTGCCTTTACCCTGGGCGGCCTTATTTATGCCATTAAAAAACCCCGGCTTGTCCCGGGGATCTTTAGCTTTCATGAGCTGTTCCATGTTCTGATTCTTGTGGGCGGCGCCCTCCACTATGCCATGATTTACCGGGTATATTTTGAAATTATCGCCTAAAGCCTCCGTGTTTTGAAAACCGTGATACCCCCCCATTGTGAAGCGCTTCTTGACAAAGAGCGCCGGCGTTTCCATGCGGCCTACCAGACCTATTTTCTGAAAGAAGAAACAAAGCCCAGACAGATCGGGGAACCCTTTCTTCTGCACAATGGATCCGCTTCGACCGGGATTCTTCTGGTCCACGGGTTAATGGCCGCACCGGAAGAAGTCCGGGAATGGGCCCAATTTTTATATGCAAAAGGATATACGGTCTATGCCCCAAGGCTTGAAGGACACGGCACCTCTGCAATTGACCTGTCAACCAAGCAGTATGGCGACTGGATAAAATCCGTGGACCGGGGGGTTGAAATTTTAAAGAGTTGCTGCGACCGGATCGTAATTGGCGGCTTTTCAACAGGGGCGGGATTGGCCCTTTACCAGGCGCTCCTGAAACCCGCTGATTTTGACGCCGTTATTTCGATCTCTGCCCCCCTTAAATTCAAAGGGGTTTCAACCCGTTTTGTGGAGATTCTCCAGGCATGGAATTTTTTTGCCGGCAAACTTGGAATGACCGGATTGACAAAACCCTTTGCCCGAAACCATCCGGACAACCCCCACATCAATTACCATCGCTGCCCCATCCAGGGCATTGTGGAGGTGAAAGCCCTCATGAAAAAAGTAAATTCCGCCCTTTGTTCCCTGAAGATTCCCACCTTGATTGTCCAGGGCAGAAATGATCCCAAGGTGGACGGCAAAAGCGGGCAAAGACTCTTCCGGCAAATCCCCCATGCCCATTACCGGGAAATTGACTTTCATCTGCACGGGATTATCCGGGGCCCCATATCCCTGGGCGTGTTCCAGGCGGTTGAAACTTTTCTCAATACCCTCTACCCGGTTTGATCCCGGGGCAGGCTTTTGGGTATCCCCACATTTTTGCAACCAATCCGGCTCTCCTTGACAAACCTTAAAACCGATATTGGGGCCAACCTTGTTTTTTGGCCCAGGCAGACAGACTTTTTGTGGGATTGACAGCAACGGGATGCCCCACGCTTTCCAGGAAGGGGATATCCGAATGGTGGTCTGTGTATGCAAAGGATTGTTCCAGGTCAATTTGCATTTTTCTGGCAAATCCATGGACAAGGAATCGTTTTTCTTCCTGGGCACACACTTTTCCCAGAACCCGACCCGTGGCTTTTTTGTTCTGCCCGAACTCCAGAAGGGTGCAAAACAATTTATCCGGTTTTAATTGTTTCTCAAAGGGAATCAGAATATGGCGGGGGGAGGCTGAGACCAGGACTATGAGATCGCCCTTTTGCCTGTGCTTATGGATCAATGACATGGATTTGGGAATAAGTTTTTTTTCAATCTCCTGCCGGAACAGGTCCTGTGCGTTTTTTTCCAGCCATTGGCGAGTTCTGCCCCTATAGGTTTTCAGGTAGACTTTATTCTGAGCAATTTGTGAGATCCATCCCATCCGGCTCAATTGCACGGAGAGAAGTGTCAACAAAATCTTTGCCCAATATGCCAATGACGGTTTTGTCTTTTTAAGGATAAATCCGGCCTCCATCGCCTGGCTGTCCCCATGGATAAGGGTGCCGTCCACATCAAAAAAAGCAGCCGTCTTTTTTTTGCCCAATTTTCCCCTTGCCTCCCTTTTAAATCAAATTGGCACCTGCCCATTGCCCAAAGTGTATTGACCGGTCAGTTTTTTTAATTGACAGGGGTCACCCCTTAACTTATAACTGCCGTAATCTTAAAGCTAGCTGAATACGATTCTAACCTTATTAAAAGCGTTACCCCAAAAATAGTGATCCTTTCATGAAAAAAGAATTAAAAAAAGACCAAATTCTAGGAGCCGCCGGCATTGTTTTTTCCCAAAAAGGGTTTCACCAGGCCAAAATGGATGAAATTGCAGTCCTGGCCAAGGTTGCAAAGGGTACCCTGTATTATAATTTTTCCAGTAAATCCGAGCTGTTTGCTGCAACCGTTACCCAGGGTCTCAACCGGATAATGGCCCAAATCAAAGCGGAACTTGAATCGGATCTGCCCTTTATGGCCCATCTGAAAGGACTAATTTCCAGCATTGTCCGTCTTTATATTTCCCATAGTGAAGTGAGCCGGATTTATGCCAATGAGATGTCCAGCGGTATTGACGACAAGGTGCTGGTGGAAATCAAAGGGGTTCGAAAGGAATTTATCCGTTTCATTGAAAATATTCTGAAAACAGGAGAAGAAAAAGGATATCTTCGGCCCCTGCCCCATTATCTGTCCGCCCTGGCCGCAGTGGGCATCATTGATACCCTGTGCGCAGCCCATCTGGAAGACCCGGATAAGGGCAGTGTTGAGCAGATCATTGAAACGGTTTACACCATCCTTTCCACAGGACTTGTGGCCAACCCCTCGGGTAAGTCACACATCAAATGATCCGGTCCAGGGGCTAGGACAAGGTGTTCAAAGCCCAGAAAAGCTTTTTGTTCTGCCGATACAGCTGTTTGAATACCCGGAACATCCCATTGTATTGATCCTGATTTCGGCTGTCCGGCCTATGGACGGATGAGATGCCGATCAGGTCTTTTGCTTTTCCAACCGAGGCAATTGCATTCAGCCCCAGCCCGCAGATAATGGCGGCACCGGCTGCACCTACATTCTGGGGCTGCACCGGGACTTCTATCCTGTGCCCGGTGATGTCTGCCATGATCTGGCACAGAACCTTTGACTTGGCCCCTCCCCCCACAAACCGCAAACTCCCCTGTCTCGGCACTTTTTTTTCAATGGCCTCCAGCATCCAGCGCTTGTGAAAAGCAATTCCCTCAAGCACAGAACGGATCAATGCCCTTTTTCCCGTATTGAGTCCGAT
>VMSR01000090.1 GCA_013792075.1 Desulfobacula sp. | reverse complement strand
TTTTGGTGATATTCTTATTCACTCGAAACGTCCTTTTGTTAGATGTATTTTTTTTCTCGTAAACTAATTATACACTATAATAACAGGCGTTTCGAGCCTTTTCTCTCTTTTTTATTACTTAAATCAAGCTTGTTTTGGGATAAGATTTGCAAACATACATTCGAGGGTCTTGATACTTAGCCGGGATTCATGTAGTTCTTTTTGATGTGCGTATGTCTGGATCACGGTTTCTTTCCTCCAGTTAAACGTGTTCCTCCCTATCGCTATAACCATAGTAAAAAATGGTAAAATTGACGGCTGAAATGTCAAAATGGTGACAAATGCGGCAAGACCCTCGTGAATCATCATTTTATTTTACGAAAGATAAATGAGTAATCTTGGAAAAGATTCTGTATAGGGCTGTTAAATTTGTTGATTCTGATTGAATCAAATCTAATATTTTTCATAAATAGGACTGAATGAGGGAGTTATCTAAACACCGAGCTGCGAAGTAATATTCTGGCATATAAATTGCACTACAATATTATTGTTATCCCCTTAACTTTTAATTCAAATTGAGAGGAAAAATGACAGATTCAAGGATCTTTGGCTACACATCACAGGTGATTGGAAAGGCACTTAATGTTTCTGCCAGACGACACAACCTTATTAGCAGCAATATCGCTAATATGGATACCATTGGATATAAGCCGACGGATCTTGATTTCAATCAAACTCTCAAACGGGCAATGGGTGAAAAAGAACCCGATTATTTAGATAAGACTCATTCTAAACATTTGTCACCAGATGATGGAGAACCATTCTCCATGAATGGAAAAGATAGCGAAGAGGTTGATATCTATCACCTTGATTCCGTTAACATCGACACACAAATGATGAACCTTATGGAAAATAACATCAAATATAAAACAATCGTAGAATTAAAATTAAGAAAATCAACAATAACCAGTTATGCGATTGACGAGGGTGGAAAATAAAAAATCATCCTATTTAAATGGGGATGAGATTGATATTTTGTGACCTTTTTAAAGGTATGATATAAATCCTATATTAAAATCATTAACCATGAAGGCTGGATTTTATTATAGGGTTTTCACTGGACCTTCTGATATTTGGTGTCGGCTTTGCAATAATTGCTGCTGCTTCAAAACAGATCGGACAAGGCCTGGTTCAAACAGAACTTACTTTGATCAGCTGATTTCTTTAGCAATGTGTATAATTTGACAGCAGCTTGCAATATCGAGCTTGCTTGAACCCTATCAAATGGGAAAGATATGAAAAAATAAGGCGTGTTGCTACTAAAGATACAATTTCATCATCATGGAAACAGCCTGATAATACTGGCAATAAATTTGTCCAGGAATGATTGACCCTCTATTTTACCAGGAGAAGCAATTTGTTTTTGTAAACGGTCAGCCCTTAGAGCAGGGTCAGGATGACTGGATAAAAACGAATGGTTTTTCCCCAGGCCGGCCAGTTTTTTCAAGGCTGTTACAGCCGCATTGATATCAACCCCGTGATTTTTTATAAACAGGAGGCCAAAATCATCAGCTTCTTTTTCTTCTGCTTGTGAAAACTGTGCATTTAAAAGGGTCTGGGCGAATTCGCCCAGGAATGACCGTGCAACATCCCCGGCCAGATTTTCCTGAGAGGCGACCCCTTTCCGAACGGCGCTCGCAGCATAGGCCAGCATGATTTTTTTCTTGATGTGTTTTTCCACAACATGGCCCATTTCATGTCCCACCACAAAGAGCACCTCCTCATCATTCATCATATCCATCAGTCCGCTATAAATTCTGATGGTACCGTCGGACATAGCAAATGCATTGATCTCAGGTGATAAATAAACCTTAAAATCAAATACATACCCGTTTGAATTGTATCTGTCCCCCACAAGTTTTTCCAACCTCATTCCGTAAGGATGTTGGATTCCTGCAATCGAATTTTTTGAATCTGATTGTTTTGAAGCCTTTGCCGCAAGGAGCTCAACATCTTTGTCACTCAAAGTGGCGGCTTTGATGACGTCTATCCCTGCTTGTGTGGCAAGATCCAGATTGGTATTGTCACATCCCCAAAAAACCAACAAACAAAACAAGCATATAATCATACGGTTCATTATCTTTTCCCTTACAGAATTTTAGGGTGGGTTGTATCATTCATCCCGCCTTGAAGGATTGCCACGCCTTGTCCTCTCAACGTCACACGCAGAATCTGGCCGGGATGCCAGAGCCGCATGCGAGGCCCCCATGTTCCCGTGCCTCTGCAAATGATAGCCGACATACCATCCACCTCATAATGTCCCTCCAAAAGGGGATACCGTTTTTGGACCAGATAACCAAAGGGCCATATCTGTCCGCCGTGGGTATGCCCGCTGAGCATCAATCCGACCCCTTTTCCAGCTGCCTTTTCAGCCTGCCACGGCGTATGGGAAAGAAGTATTGTGGCCCCGGGAGGTCGACCCACAAGGGCTTGCGAGATGGGGTCGTTGTTTTGACCGCTTCGGCCTCTGATCGTAAGATCCTCCACTCCTGCCAAAACAAGACCCGGCCTCACTTCAACCCATGTATTGGTTAACAACTTAAACCCTGCTGATTCAAACAGGTTTGTTTTGCTTCCCCCGTAAAATTCATGATTACCGGGAACCGCCCAGAGCCCATAAGGTGCGGAAAGTTGTCTGAAGGGGGCAATCAATTGATCGTCAGGAGGCCCATGTCCTTCAAAAATATCCCCCAGCAGCACCACAAGATCAGGTTTCTCCGCCTTTACCTGGGCGATCCGGTCGGACAGCCATCCTTTGCCCAGCTGTGAGCCCAGATGCATATCTGATAGAGCAACAATTACAGTCCCATCAAGTGCAGCTGGTAAGCCAGGAACTTTCACCTCGTATTTTTCCACCATTGGCGGTCTCAGACCCTGAACGAGTGCAATCACCGAGAGCATCATTCCGACCAACAAGGCAAATCCTCTCAGTGAAGCTGATAACCGGGGCATGAAAAAGCCATAAAGGGTGATAAGGTCTATTAAAAGAAGCGGAAGAAACGTCAGGAATAAAACAGCCATCCAGTTCATTCCTAAGAATTCAAGAACACCTGCAAGCATTCCTGTTCTGGAATGCCCAATCATACGGCCCAAGAAAAAAATGGTCCACAGGATCAGGCCTGTACCGATAAATATCTTTCTGGATATGTGCTGTTCCACAAATGGTATAGAAGCGCCTCTCCAGAAAACATAAACATGCATAAAGGTGCAAATTGAAATTAAAATAGTTCCGAACATGGTTCTCCATAGAAGAAATGGTTACTAAATTTCTTCCTGTTTAAGTTCATAAATGGGTCCACAAGCAATGTTAAAAATCGAAAATGTCTTTTAGAAAAGATTTTTTCTTGTATGATTTTCCATATCCATGCTTTGAATCGTGATGATCGTCATGTCCATGTCCATGTTTTTTTTCATGAGATGATGAATGCTCCCTCTCACGATATGATTGTTCCGGCCCTGCAGATGGTAATGGCGCTGCTGAGGAAATAGATCTCTCTATGATCTTGTCGAGTTCTCCCCGATCAAGCCAGACGCCTCGGCAATCTGGGCAATAGTCAATTTCCACACCTTGTCGGTCTGACATCAATAGGTCATTTGTTTTGCATACGGGGCATTTCATTTAATTTTTCTCCTTTGAGGTTGTTGTTTTTTGAATGTCTCATACAGTCTTGATAAATTAAGTTTTCTTGTTGAACAAAGGAATCACCTTCACAAGTTCCATGAAAATGATCGCCACAAGACCACCCGCCAGTGCCAGGAATAAATCATTCAAGGAAACCGATCCGAAGCGGTACAGGTTTTTGAAAAAGGGTATGGTAAGCACAAGGATCATGACGGTGACCGTTCCGGTCATGACCCATTTGAATGCTGCATTTTTTTCTTTCAGCATGCTGATGCTGGATCTTGTCAGGGAGCGGTTTGATAGGATCATTCCAAGATTACAGACAACAAGCGTTAGAAATGCCAGTGCCCGTGCCGTCTCAGTAGAATGGTCATTACGGATGAACAGGTAAATGGCAATGGTCACTGCCAGGGTCAAGCCCCCTTGAAAAAAGCATTTCAGAAGGGTTGACCCTTCGAAAAGTTTGGCATCAATACTGCGTGGTTTTCGTTTCATGACTTGGCCGTCATCTTTGTCTGCTTCAAAGATCAGGGTGCATGCGGGATCAATAATCAGCTCCAGAAAAACAATATGCACCGGGAATAAAATCAAGGGCCATTTCAGCAGTACGGGTATCAATGAAAGTCCTGCAATGGGGATATGAACTGAAAGGATGAACATCATCGCTTTTTTAAGGTTGTCATAAATACGTCGTCCCATACGCACAGCAGTCACAATGGAATTAAAATCATCATCAAGGAGTACCAGGGATGCTGCCTCGCGTGCGACATCCGTGCCTCGGCCCCCCATCGCCACCCCGATATGTGCAGCTTTCAGGGCAGGTGCATCATTCACACCATCACCGGTCATGGCGACAATTTCCTTGTTTAGTTTAAGGGCCTGGACAATGCGCAGTTTCTGTTCCGGCACCATGCGGGCAAAGATGTTGACCTCTTTTATGCGCGCTGCCAGTTGCTTATCGGTTAATGTTTCCAGTTCAGAACCGGTAATGTGCTGATTCGGATTTCGAAGACCGATCTGCCGGGCAATGCTCATGGCGGTGCCTGGATAGTCTCCGGTGATCATGATCGTTCGGATGCCAGCGGTATAACATTCTTCGATAGCCCCTTTTACATTGGGGCGGACAGGGTCCTCAAGGCCGATTAATCCGATGAATTTAAACTGAAAATCGTGTTGCTCCTCCGGCAGCTCCGTTTTTTTGTGCCGGGTACACGCCACACCGATAACCCGTTTGCCCTGGTTGCTGAGCAGATCGATTTTTTCCTCAAGCCATTTTAATTTGGGTGCATCAAAATGACAAAGATCCGCAATGGCTTCAGGAGCGCCTTTGGCTGCGATGATCAGGTCTTCACCTGAAGCGGACGTCCAAACCCGGGACATTGCAAGCAGTTCCTTACTTAAGGGATATTCACGCTGGAGCGTCCATGATGCGTGAAGATGTTCTGTCTGTGAAAGGGTGCGTTCCCCCAGTTCTCTCATGGCCTTTTCCATGGGGTCAAAGGGGTCGACCGGGCTTGCAAGAATGCTGTACTCGACCACTTCGTGGAATTCTTCGGGCAGGGCATCATTTTTTTCCCCGATAGTAAACACCTGATCACCAGCCACTATATCGGATACCGTCATCTTGTTAAGAGTTAATGTGCCTGTTTTATCAACGCAAAGCACGGTTGCCGAGCCAAGGGTTTCCACTGCGGGAACCCGCCGGGTCAACACCCGGAATTTTGAAATTCTCCAGGCACCAAGGGCCAGAAATATGGTGAGAACAACCGGAAATTCTTCTGGAAGGATGGCCATGGCCAGAGACAATCCGGCAAGAAATCCTTCGAGCAGGTTGCCACGGGTCAACCAGTACACCACAACTACCAGTATGCAGAGAATGCCGCCGACAAGCGCAAAAATTCGGACGACTTGGCCGGTCTGGATCTGAAGCGGGGTTCGTTCCTCTTCAAGGGATTGAAGGGCTTTTCCGATTTTTCCCAATTCGGTTCGGGTTCCGGTTGCCCGGATAATCCCTGCTTCCTGGCCGGACACAACCAGGGTGCCTGAAAACGCAAAGGGAAGATCATCCCCGCCGGGTTTCTCCATCACAATGGAGTCGTCTTTTGTGGATATTTTTCTAACGGGAACAGATTCTCCGGTTAGAAGCGATTCATCAATGGAAAAATTAAGGGCATGGACCAGAACGCAATCTGCCGGAACACGGTCGCCTTCCGACAGCAGGATAACATCATCACGGACCACTTCCCGCCCGGGAATACGTGTTTTTTCCCCGTCACGGATGACATACGCACGGGGACTGGACAAGTCCTTGAGTGCTTCGAGCGCTCTTTCGGTTTTCCGTTCCTGATAAAAGGTGATGCCGATAATCACAAAAACAAACCCAAGCAGCATCAATGCTTCCTGAAACTCACCAGACAGCAGATACAATGCCCCACATGCGATCAACAACAGGAACATGGGTTCTCTTAAAACCCCGATCAGGATATCCAGACCATTTCGTTTCCCCTGGGTCGGTAATTCGTTAAAGCCATCCTGTTCCTGACGCTGGGACACCTCATCAGGAGACAGACCTTTTAAATTCTCAAACGATATATTGTTCATTTATAATCCTTATCAATCCTCATCTTGATATCCCTGCTCTATTTTGGAACTTTTACATTGTCATCATCATAAATACCGTCTTCAGCCGTTGTGTGACAGGCAATGCAATTGGATAGAGAACCTATGGATTCTCGGTTCAATACATCAGGAGAGATCTCATGGTGTTCTTTTATGATATACGGGATTTGGGTAATTCTCAATGGAGCCTGATTTCCAAGTCCCTTCATGATTTTCCTCGCCCGTTTTTTCGTGCTATGGTCAGCGCTGTTGGATCTCAGATAATCTGTAATGATATTTTGGGAATCAGCATCCAGTTCGAAGGTTTCTCCAAAATGATCTTCAAGGCTTGTCAAAAGTTTTATCCAGGAAGATTCCGGCAGGAGTTCCGGCTGATAGGCAAAGTGACAAGCCCCGCATTGGGCCTGGTAAACCGAATTATTTACCGGTGTTATGGCGCTGGAGTCATTGTCACTATTTTGATGGTGTTCTCGTTTTTTCTTTTGATGCTTTCCATTATCATCATTTTTTCCACCATCCGCCAACAGGACGTTCCATTTGTTTTCTTTATGGTCATCAGCGGCATACGCCAGGAATGAAGGGATAAAAAAAAGAGTGCTTAAAACCAGACAAATCATTAAAAATATTGTTTTGTGATCCATTTTATTTTCCTCCAGGAATATTGTTTCAATAAATTATTCAATTTTAAAAATATTGTTATTTTTTATAATGTTTAAGAAAATAATCTTTGATTTTGTAACCCCAAAGCACAAACTTTTTGAACAAGTATGAAAAAATGCGAACCCCAAACTGAAGACCGTCCATAACCAGAGGAGAAAATCGGTCCCACAATTTTTTCAATTTTACGGTGTCATACAACGAGGTCCTTAAACGGCCAAAGTTTGATAGCAAGGGGTTTGCAATGTTTTCTCCTTTACGGTTCTGTTTTTTTGAACATTGCTTATTGTCTGGTATCCGTTTTTTTTTCAAATCCGAATCCCAAGGCAATGACACTGATTTCTTTCTTTCTTTTTCCTGGACACAGGCTCTCAGAATATTCCAATGACCCGATGCAAAAGTCTTATTCCATTTGGGCATTGATCTGAGCTGGGTGACCCATTCTCTTTTGCTTTGACTCTCATAAACGGCATCGTGGTTTGGGCAGAGGAAAAGAATACCGGATTCAATAACACACGGCCCACTTCTTATTTTGTTCAATTCCTCACAAATCTGCCATGACACAATACCGTTTTCCTCAACAATAAGTTTATGTCGAGCCAGACGGAAACTTCCTGGTTCAAGTGTTTTGACAGGTTCTATAGATATCTTATCTTTATTGACTTGCTGTCGATTAAAATAATTGGAGAGGGGTTGACCTGTGCTGACATTCCGCAGACCAGGGCTGAAACAATAATATTGACTCTGATTCCAGATCGGCAATTTCCTTAGTCGTTCATGATACTCCAGTTTCAAACACCCCTCTTTTTCATGACTCCATGGCTCCATTATCAAGATATTGCCAACCATAAAGCAATTTCCAATCCGATGCTGCCCAAGAGCCATATTCATTTCCCATGTGTACATAAACCGATCATATTCAGCGATGATATAGTCTTTCAATCTGTATTCTTTTTTTATCATTTTTTAGAGTATATAATCTGTTAAAATTTTTTGTGATCAATTATGCCCAAAGAACACTTTTCAGTCTAATCAACAATCAAGTGCCCAACCGTCAACACCAGAAACATAGAAATAAAAACAATCGGTTGAGTGTGAATCTTGTAAACACTCTTCCTGAAGAATTTTGGGCATAACTTAAATTTTATGAGAAATCCCAAAATCATCGAAATCAACATCACAATCACCCCAAGCTCCGGCAAGAATGAAGATTTACATTGTGAAGCAAACCAGTGCCAGAGAATGATTCCCAAGATAGATAGATTCAAATAGTAGTGAAACCCCATAAAATATTTTTTTTGTATTCTATTAAGATTTGACAGTATTTTTTTTAATCCTGCTCCTATCGGCAGATATTGATTGATTCCCTTTATCAGAATGCTCACTGCCACCGGCAAGTTCGCTATAAGTAAAAGCAATGCTGCAATCTGACCCGCAGTTTCATTGCCTTCATTGTCGGCCTCCGAAAATGGGGTGCTGTGCTGGTCTTCTCTTTCGAAATAGCTTTCACTATAATGCTCATCATCGGTCATACCTGTTGCTGCAAACCAGAATCCGAACCCCATGAGACAGAAAGCTGTTAATAATATTAAAATTTTATAATTGCGCATTCTCTTTCTCCCAAATCAATAAACTATATGATTGACAAGAACGGTGATCAGAACTTATTTTTGCAGACGAATCACCAATACCGAATAAATATTATCGGTTCTATAAAAATTATATTATATGTCTTTTCTATATCCATTCAAAGTAATGACAAAAGTCTATCAAAAACAGTATTGACAGTTAAATATAATTATGAGTAAATACTCATATTAAGTCAACTCGCATTTTGGATATTGTTTATGACAGCACGCAAACAACGCCTTGACCCCCGAAAAAAGCCGGTTCAGAATCGTTCAAAAGTAACAGTGGATGTGATTCTCCTCGCAGCTACTCAGGTTTTTGAGTCTCATGGGTATGCAGCCGGAACAACCAACCGCATAGCCGCACGGGCAGGAGTGTCGATTGGAACTCTGTATCAGTATTTTCCCAGTAAGGAGGCAATCGCAGTGGCGTTGCTTGAGAGGCATCTTACTGAAACTGACCATCGCCTGCACGAGTGGGTGGGGCACATGGTGGTAGAGCAGCATAACTTGTGTGAAGCTCTGCATGAGTATGTCACTGGGATGCTGGAGATGCACGCCAAGCAACCACGATTGCAACATATTCTGCTTGAGGAGACACCACTTCCTGAGCGAGTTCACCAGGCATTACTTGAGGCTGAACAACATGCGGCCAAAACTGTAGCCGGCCTTATCCGTTTATACCCTGAAGTTCGATCAAACTGCTTCGAACATACTTGCTTTGTTATTGTCCAAACGGTTGAGAGTTTAACCCACCGATACGCAGCCCACCCTGATGACCAATTTATCCCACGGGCTACATTTGTTGATGAAGTGGTCAAAATGATTATTGCTTACCTTAAATGCGATATGAGCCCACACAATGAAGTTCTTTAACTTTTCACAGTCTCAATTCACCCGCTTGTGTATATGATATCAAAAGTCAAAAGTGACGAGGAATATTTCTAATACAGCGACAACTTCCAAAGGGAAGACGCAGGGGTCGAAATTAAACGGCAGCGGTGATTATAACGTGTAGGGCTCATCTTTTAAAAAATTAGAGGCGGGGTCTGCGGGATCGGGCGGGGTAAACACGCAACAAAAAAAACACGCTACATAATTGGAGACCAAGTTGATCCGAAAGGGCCTTACTCCATAATGTTAGACAATATAATCGCTTTTTATTATCTAAAGATTCAATCATTTTTCCTAAATATTTTATCATAAAAGTGGCTTAACCTGGTTTTCAATTTTCCGGAGTAGGTTCACATCAATCATATATTGACTTTTGTTCTGATTCCTACTAATTAAATGGAATTATTTCAGGTGCTTTATGAAGGCTTAATAGCGAATCCTGTGAAAATCAGGGACGGGCCCGCCGCTGTATTCAGGGACAAAATTCACTTAATTACCACTGTCCTGTATTGGGATGGGAAGGTGTGAATGGAGAATGATCTGAGAGTCAGAAGACCTACCTGGATATAAGCTCGTATTTCGTGGAAAAAAAGCGAGTAACATAGGTCTATCTGGGAGAAGAATGGGATATCCTGGATCAATTATTAATTGGTCTGGGTTTTTTATTTTCCAGACCGTGAAAAAAATGGAGAAAATTATGAAGTTCAAATCCTTTTTTATTGCGGTTGCGATTCTTTTGGTATTTAACGCATCAAACAGTTACTCAAGTGGTGACTATCATGTTGAACATAAAAATGCTGTGGTTCTGGCAATGTTTGGAACAACTGTTGAACCCGCTTTGCAAAGTCTGATCAACATTCAAACTAAAATAGAAAAAAAATTTCCAAATACAAAAGTACGCATTGCATTCACTTCAAATATTATTCGGAAAAAATGGCAGGACCGGTCTGAAAATTCCGAATATATCAAAGCTCATCCAGAAATACCCAAAGACATCCTGCATGTAAAAACACCTTTGGCCACAATAGCAGATTTACAAAATGATGGTTATGACAGCATAGTGATTCAGCCAACTCATGTTTCCATGGGGGAAGAATTCCTTGACCTGCATACCTATGTAAATGGGCTTATGGATATGGGGACATTTAAAAAACCGAAATACAAACCGTTTTATAAAATTGCACTTGGCAGACCAGCCTTAGGCACATATGGAACGAATTTTCCATACTCTGAAGACATAGCGACACTTGTGGACGCAATGGCACCCGATGCAAAACTTGCCAAACAGGAAAAAGCCGGAATTGTATACCTGGGACATGGAAATGAGTATTTCCCCGGCAATGGAGGGGCATATCTTGAACTTGCATCTAAAATGCGCAAAGCTTATCCAGGTGTCGTTACAACAATCGGCACTGTCGAGGGTTTTCCTGGTATTGAAGATGTTCTGGAATCTTTGAGGCTTTATGGTGTTAAAAAGGTGATTTTGAAGCCATTCATGGTTGTTGCGGGTGATCATTCGATGAATGATATGGCTGGTGACGAAGAAGATTCCTGGAAATCAATTCTTGTTAAAAATGGTTATGAAGTGGTGACTGTCACTGAGGGGTTGGGTGAAAATGATCAATTTGCAGATATTTTTGTAAATCATGCTGCTGATGCAGCTGAAGATGCTGGGATAGAATTAAAATAGCTTTAAACCTAACGATTGGGGTGGTTAGCCGCCACCCCATTTTTATTATATCGAAGATATTCCAAATTGTCGTAATAAGGGATCATTGATTTATTAGTAGTGTCAAAGAAGATAATAGATGTAACTGAAATCAGGCTCTCTACTTTGGTATCCTGACGTTGTCATCATCATAGATACCGTCTTCAGCCGTTGTGTGACATGCAACACAATTGGAGAATGATCCTATTGATTCACGATCAAAAACATTCGGAGAAATCTCGTGATGCTCGTGTACAAGATAGGGTATTTCTGTAATTCTCATTGGCATTTTATTTTTGAGGCTTTTAATGATTTTTGTTCCTCTTTTTGTCCGGCTGTTATCAGCACTGTTTGTGTTTAAATAATCAGCAATCGTCTTCATTGAATCATCATCCAGTTCAATGGATTCTCCAAAATGATCATCAAGACTTTTCATAAGAGCCGTCCATGATGCTGTCGGCATCAAGTCAGGTTGATATGCAAAATGGCATTCTCCACAGGTGTCCTGGTAAACGGTATTTTTTTGGGTTCTTTTTGAATTTCCGGAATGACTGCCATCCTGTTTGCGTTCTCTTTTCTTTTCATGATGATCAGAATCGTCGTCATCACCCAGTATTTTGTTGTACCACTTTTTTTTGTGATCGTCGTCAGCATAGACAGTGAGAGAAGGCATAAAGAAAAAGGCTGCGACAAACATGCTTATCATTACGATCATCAGTTTATGATCCATTCTTAACTCCTTTGGATAGCTATTTCTATTAACCTGTTTTGGTATTTATAAATGGGATAGTACATATTGCCTGCATTCTTAATGGTCTTTCAAGGCCACTTCGAGCAAGAAGAGCATCATCGTTAAAAACATCTTGTGTCGGCCTGTCGGCGGTAATCTCTCCATTGTGCATAACAATGGTTCTTTCGCACACATCCAGGGCCATATCAAGATCATGTGTGGCAATAATTTTAGTGTGCTCAAATGTTTTTAACAGTTCAATCAAACGCCTTCGAGATACCGGGTCCAGATTGGAAGTGGGTTCATCCAGCACCAGAATATCAGGTGATGTAGCAAGGGTGGTTGCTATGGCAACGGCTCTTTTTTCACCACCGGATAATTTGTAGGGCTGCCGGTCTTTCAAGTGAACCGCACCCACAGTTTCAAGGGCGTTTAAAACCTTAGTTTCCACCTCAGTTTCAGGCAGCCCCAGGCTTATCGGACCAAAGGCAACGTCATCAAAAACCGTGGGCATGAACAACTGATCATCCGGTTCCTGGAATACCATACCGACCGATCTTCTTACCGATTTCAAATTGGTTTTGTTTAACGGAAAGTCGCCAATCCGTATTTCCCCTTTTGTGGACATCAGACAGCCATTCAGATGAAGCAGCAGGGTTGATTTCCCGGCACCATTTGCTCCGACCAATGCCACAGACTCCCCGTGTGTAATCTTAAAGGAGATATTTTTTATACCCATAGTTCCGTCAGAATAGGTATGATTAAGATTATCTGCCTGTACGATATGGTGGCTCATAAAAAGTATCCCTCAATGATACTGCCGATTTTCACCGGCAGATTATACCATCTGGCTATCACAAATAAAAGCGACCAGAATAAGATAAATTGTATTTCCCTGTACCCGAATGACATGGTACGGTTTAGACGTACGTGTCCGTCAAATCCCCTACAGCACATGGCCAAATGAATTCTCTGAGCACGGTCCAGTGTCCTGAGCAGCAATTGCCCCAGCAACTGCACAAAAACATTAAACCGCATGCCTTTGGAATCGAATGAACGCAGAGATCTTGCCCGGACCATCCGGGAAGCCTCTTCGATCAGAACAAACAGATACCGGTAAAGAAACATCAGCTGAACGACAAATGGCCCGGGAACCTTCAACTTCTCAAGTGCCATGCACACGCCATTAAATCCTGTCAGACAAATCAGAATCAATGCGGCACTCACGGTCAATCCAAAACGCAGCAAAATTGATGTAAATGAAATCCAGCCCCCTGAGATTGAAAAATCACCAATCTGTACAAGGGGCTGTGTATCGAAAAATGGATTAAATATACCAACCAATATGGCAAACGGAGCAACAATCGCTATTTTTTTAAACAGGTACAGGATCGGAAGTTCAGCTGAAATAATCAATGCCATGGGGTATATGACAAAAGGCACCATCCTTGAAATTTCATACTTGCCTAACGAGACCACCATACAGATAAAGATCAGCGTTGTAATCAATTTTGCCCGTGGATCAATCTTATGCAGGCTTGAATTTCCAGATGCCAATGTATCCATATATCTGATATCAAACAGGTTGTTTTCAATTGTGGCCATATCTTTTCTGACTTTTTTAAGTTATGCGTTTGCCGCTTTTCTTCTTTTTAAAATGAACCCGATGAATCCAGCCATTAAAAGGGTTAACAATCCTCCCACAAAACCAGATACTGATGTCCCGGGATCAACTGCTGGCCATGCGTCGCCGCCTTCATCAGAACCCTGCATGTCTGTCTTTTTAAATCCATAATCAGGTAAAAACGCTGTTTTTTCCTGAACAGCTGCCAGGGATGAGTGAATGCCTTTTTCCGGAGCTTCGAGTTCTTCAACACCGGCTGTTTTAAACATGGCCCATTCCAATCCATCAGGATGGGCAGATGCAAACCAACTCAATGCTCCTCCGACAACTACGGTTGCAATAACAAATCCGATCAATACCTTTTGAATAGATGATTTTGGCTCTGTTTGTGAAGAAAGGATCGGTTGAAGAATTTCAGGTCGGCTTTTCCAGACAAAAATCACTACCGCTGCTGTGGTCAACCCT
>VMSR01000232.1 GCA_013792075.1 Desulfobacula sp. | reverse complement strand
CTACACTTAAAAGCCGGAACAAAAGTCAATGAATGGATTAGACGAACAACGGAGCAGGGACCTGCTAATCGCCCTCAGAAAAATCATACAGGCAATTGATATTCATTCCAGGATGCTGAACAAGTCTTTTGGATTGACCGGTCCGCAACTTATTGTGCTTCAGGAGATTTCAAAACAGGATAATATTTCTGTTACGCCCTTGTCAAAAATCACCAGCCTCAGCCAGGCAACCGTCACAGACATTACCAAGCGTCTTGAGAAAAAGGGCTATCTTCTGCGCAAAAAACGCGAAGATGACAAGCGGGCGGTGAGCCTCTCACTTTCTGAAACCGGAAAAGAGATCATAAAAAACCTGCCGCCGCTGTTACAAAAGACCTTTACCCATCGGTTTTCCCAAATTAAAGAATGGGAGCAGCTCATGATTCTAAGCGCATTTGAAAGAGTGGTCAGCCTCATGTCTGCCGAAGAGATTGAAGCGTCTCCGATCATGGTAACCGGGCCGATAAATGAACAAAATGAGCAGCCCTGATCCGGAATTTTTCGTATTTTATGTCCAGGTTAAGGTGTTTGCAAACAAAACAGGTAAAATCTCCGCCCCTGCTCCCAGAATGTTTACTTTCTCTGGACTTTCCGGACCAGCGCCTCAAAGCAGGCCTTTGCGTCCGGTGACAATTTGTGAAATTTTTTTAATTTTTCGCAAGGCTGTTCATCACAAACAGCACAATTTTCCAGGGCCTTTCCCCTGCAGCATGCCCGTATCTCACAAGACTGACAATACCCCAGAAGCCTGCCTCCCTCCGACGTACATCCGTCGCAGTTGATATCTTCGGGTTTAAAAAAAAGCCCGGCAAAGCCCCAAGACTTCCAGGAAACCGGCATTTCCGAAAATCACCTGTCTCAAGAGAACCATGGACCTTAAAATAGGCCATTTGACCCTCATTCACGAATGAATGTTTAAGATCTCAAGGGAAGTTCTATGATAAACCGCGTACCCTTGCCAAGGTCAGACTCAACCTTCATCTGGCCGCCATGATCATCAACAATGATATAATATGAAATGGAAAGCCCCAGCCCGGTTCCTTTGTCCTTTTTGGTCGTGAAAAACGGCTCAAAAATGTGTTTGCATGTCTCTGGACTCATCCCCATACCATTGTCCTCGACCTGGATATGGATATTCTTATCCCTGCTTTCTAAACGAATTGTCAGCCTTGGCGCTTCATTTTCATAGGTTTTCAGATTCATTGAATCAGACGCATTTTTGAAAATATTGAACAAGACCTGTTGAATTTTACTTTTTTCGCAAAAGATGGGAGGAAGATCGGGACTATACTCCCGAATGATTTCCAGCTGATTGAAATTATATTTTCTTTTAAGGTCATAATCAGTGCCGCAAAGTTCAATGGTATTGTTAATCAATTCTTCTAAAGGCGTTTCTTTTCTGACACGGTCACTTTTTCGTGAATAACTCAACATATTCTCGATGACTTTGGCGGCGTGTTGGCCACCGTCACTGATATTTGCAAGTTGTTTTAATATGCCTCTGTTTTCAGCGTATTTTTGGATGGATTCCAGGGAAACGCCCAGTTCCTCGGCTACTTTTTTATTGGCCGGAATATCCTCTGCAAGCCTACGATAGGCCAGCTGAGCATTCTGGATCATCCCTGACAAAGGATTGTTTATCTCGTGAGCCATGCCGGCGGCAAGCCCGCCGATGGACAACATTTTTTCAGACTGGATCATCAGCTCCTGGATTTTTGTTTTTTCCGTAATATCATTTACCAGGGATGTCGCCCCGATGGTTTCACCATTGTTATTTTTCAAGACAGCGTTATACCAGTCACACAGAATTATTTTCCCGTTTTTGGTTAAATTCTCATTAACACTCCGTTCTCCCCCTCGGCCGGAAAACAATTCCTGAAAAACCCGCTCAACCGCGTCCTTCAAACCTTCTGGAAGAATCAAGTCTGCTGCATGTTTTCCCACAGCCTCTTTTCTTGTATAGCCGAATATGCGTTCCGCAGAGGGATTCCATTCAATTACCTTGAAATTCAAATCCCAGAAAATTGCTCCCACAGGCGTTCTCTTGAGATGGCCCGACAATTTGTTTTCACTCTCTGCCAATGCTTTTTCTACATTTTTCCGTTCAACCAATTCATCTTTCAATGAGGATAGGGCCTTCTGGTTGATCGTAAATGCGCTGATGGAAACGACAAAGACAAAGATCAGTGCCACGAAATTGTCAAAAAAATACTCTAGCAGCGCATCGGTCGCCAGAACGCCGGTGGATTTCAAATGATAGGTAAAAGCAAAAAAAAGAATTGCATTGATCAGAAAATAAACCACAATGGGTTTCCGGTTTTTGAAAAAGGAGATGGACATGACCGTGCAAAGGCCCAAAACAAGAACGATGGAATCCACCTTGGCCAGGATGGGACTTACCGGGTCGAAGAACAATACCGTCCACAATGATGCAAATGCTGCAATGAGAATTGAATGAAGGGCAAGGGTGTAATTGCCTCTGACCAGCCCCCCCAGTGCCCCGATCATGATCAAGACGGCCACAGCCTGTATTCCTACGATCATGCCGGAAGCCTGTAACAGAACTGAATGGACAATGGTTATAAAGGTTGCCAGGACAATCGCAATCGTAATCAGGATGATGAAGCGCGCTTTCAGTTGAAGTTCTTTTTCCTTTGAATCATAGTTCTTCAGATAACTATCCAATGACCAACGCATTTGACTCTCTTCCCGTTATAAAATTAAACATTCAACACACCTTAATCATGTATCCGTGCCATACCTCCCTATTCATAGACCGTATGCTGCTTGGGATCAAAGGCTTCCCGGATGCCTTCCCCGGTAAAGGTAACGGTCATGAGCGTCACCACCAAAGCCCCCACCACTGAGGCTGCGATCCACCAGGCGTCCATATTCTGCCAGCCCTGGGACAAAAGCTCTCCCCAGGAAGGCGTGGGGGCGGGAAGACCGAATCCCAGATAATCCAGGGAGGTCAGGGCGACGATGCCGCCGGATATGGCAAAGGGCGCATAGGTGACAATCACGGAAATGGTATTGGGAATGATATGCCGGAAAATAATCCTGAAATGGGAGGCCCCAAGGGAACGGACGGCCAGGACATATTCCTTTTCCTTTTCCCTGTAGGTCATTGTGCGCATGACCCAGGTGATGCCGATCCAGCCGAAAAAGGCCATGATCAGAATCAATATCATGAAATTGGGCACCACAATGGAGGAAATGATAATGATCACGTATAAAAAGGGAACATTGCTCCAGATTTCAATGACCCGCTGGAAGAACAGGTCAAACTTTCCACCGAAATATCCCATGGAACAGCCGATGGCAATGCCGATGGTGTAATTGAGCAGCAAAAGAACACAGGAAAAAACAATGGCCGTGCGAAACCCATAGACAAGGCGGGCCAGAATGTCCCGGCCCACATTGTCGGTTCCCAGAAAATGCCGGCCGGAAAAAGACGGGGGAAAGGGCGGGTATTCATTGAAGCGTAAATCGTTTTCATAGGCATTGTAAGGAACAATGGGCATGAGGACAAATCCGTCTCCCTTTTCCGTATCGAATTTTGTTTTCAGTTCCCTGTAATTGGTTTCATAACTGTAATCCAGGCCAAAGGCGGTGCCGGGAATCATTTGCCCATAGGTGGGAAAGTAAAAATGGCCGTCATGGAAAACCAGAAGCGCCCGGGAGTTGATAAAAACTTCTCCGAAAAAAGAGACAAAAATCATGGTCATAATAATCACAAAGGACCAGAATCCCCGGGATATCGACCGGAAGCGTTTTATTTTCTGTACGGTGGACGGATTCACGGATATTCACCCTCATTCTATGGTAAAGACAACTTTATTTAAACCGGACACGGGGGTCCACCATGGCCACACACAAGTCCGACAGAATATTTCCCACCATAAACAACAAAGAAGATATCACCAAAATCCCCATGACCACGGGATAATCCCGGTCAATGACCGACTCGTACCCCAAAAGTCCCATGCCGTCGATATTGAATACCTTTTCAATAAGAAAAGACCCCATGAGGAGGATGGAGATATTGTTTCCAAAGCTGGTGGCAATGGGGATCAGGCTGTTTCTCATGGCATGGCGAAACACGGCTTTTTTAAAGGGAAGGCCTTTGGCAATGGCGGTTCTCACATAATCAGCGGACAGATTGTCCATGAGGGTGTTTTTCATGAGCAGGGTCATGACGGTAAACGAGCCGATGATGTATGCGAACAAAGGAAGGATGGTATGCCGGGCAATATCCATTATTTTTTCAAAAACGCTCATCTCGTCAAAAAAATCCGAGACCAGGCCGCCCAGGGGGAACACATCGAATCGGGAGGAAAACAAGACCAGCATGAAGACACCTGCCACCCATCCGGGAATGGCATATCCTGTAAAAATAAGGGTGGAAGTAAAATTATCAAACCCGGAACGGTGGCGAACCGCCTTGGCAACCCCCAAGGGAATACAAATCCCGTAAATGAGAACCAGGCTCAAAACCCCGAAATAAAGAGAAATGGGAATGCGTTGGGAAATCATCTCCCAGACCGGGTCCTGGTAACGGGTGGACCGGCCCAGATCTCCCCTTAGGACCTTCCCAAGCCAGGACAGATACGCGTTGAAAATCGGCTTGTCAAATCCGTAATATTCTTTTAATTTCTGGATCTGCTCTTCGGACAGGGGCTGGCCTGCACCGGAACCGGAAGTGGCAGACGCGGATCTGCCACCGGCCTGGCCCATCTGCAGGGCCCGGGTTTCGGCAATAATGCGTTCAATGGGGCCGCCCGGCACAAACCGGGTAATGGTAAAGACCATGATGGTGATACCGATAAAGGTCGGTATCACCAATAACAGCCTTCTGATAAAATAGGCGGTCATGAAATCATCTGATAAACCGATTCAAGTGCCTCATCAAGGAGTTCCGGCTTTGTACCGCCGGCCTGGGCCATGTCCGGGCGCCCGCCGCCGCCGCCACCCACAATGCCGGCAGCCTTCTTGACAATCTCTCCGGCCTTATAGGTCTTGGTCAGATCATCGGTCACCACCGCAATGAGCAGGGCTTTGCCGTTGGACTCGGCCCCCAAAAGCAGGACACCGGAACCCAATTTTGCCTTGAACTTGTCTGCCAGATCCCTGAGCTGGGAAGGATTTTCTATCTCAACCCGCTTGGCCAGCACCTTGATCCCGTTGATCTTTCGGATATCCTCTTCAATATTTTTAACCGAGGTGGATGCCAGCTTGGCTTTGATGGACAGCACCTCTTTTTCAAGGGCTTTTTTCTCCTGGAGCAGACTGTCCACTTTGATAACCACATCCTCCTTGCCGCCCTTGAGAAGAGTGGCCACAGCTTCAATGGCCGTCTGGTCTGCGTGGACCCGGTCCAGTGCCATCTGGCCCGTGGCCGCCTCAATCCGCCGCACACCCGAGGCAATACCGCCTTCGGACAGGATCTTAAAAAGCCCGATATCCCCGGTGAATTGGGTATGGGTTCCCCCGCAGAGTTCCCGGGAGAACTCTCCCTGGGAGACAACCCGGACCACATCCCCGTATTTTTCTTCAAACAGGGCCGTGGCACCGGCACGGACCGCTTCATCCATGTCCATTTCACGGGTCGTCACCCCATGGTTTTCACGAATTTTGGCATTAACCTCATTTTCAACGGCCACAAGCTCCTGGGGAGTGATGGCGGAAAAATGGGTAAAGTCAAACCGCAGCCGGATGTCGGTCACAAGGGACCCGGATTGTTTGACGTGATCCCCTAAAACTTTCCGCAAGGCGGAATGGAGAATATGGGTGGCTGTATGGTTAACCGCCGTTGCCCGGCGTTTTTTCGCATCCACCTTCAGGGTAAACACATCCCCTTTCGTACACTTACCGGAAACAACCCTCCCCTTGTGGATAAAAAGCCCGGAAGGATCCGCAACCGTGTCCTGGATATCAATCACACAGGTTTCATTTTCAAAGATCCCGACATCACCGCTCTGGCCGCCGGACTCCGCATAAAAGACCGTCCGGGCGGTCACCACCTCAATCTCGTCACCTTTTACAGCCGTGTCCAGTTCCTTGTCATTTTGCACCAGTATCAGAACATAGGATTCGGTTTCCAGAGAATCATACCCGTTAAAAAGCGTTTTTACCCCGTTGGATGTCAATGGTTTGTAGGCCTCACCCACACCGGCAAATTTTTTGGTGGATCGGGATCTCTCCTTTTGCTGGGCCATGGCCCGGTCAAACCCGTCCATGTCAAGATCGATGTCCATCTCCTTGACATGGTCGGTGATGATGTCCACGGGAAAGCCAAAGGTATCGTAAAGCTTGAAGATGACCTCTCCGGGAATGGTGGTCTTCCCCTGTTTTCGAGTGTCAACAATTGTGGCCTCTAAAAGCTTCATGCCCGTCCCAAGGGTTTCCAGAAACTTTTCTTCCTCGTTTTTCACCACATTGAGGATAAAGGCTGCAGACTCTTTGAGTTCGGGATAGGCCTCATCCATGATCCGGAACACGGTCTGGACGGTTTCATGGAGAAAGGGTTTCACAAGGCCAATGCTTCTGCCGTAGCGAATGGCCCGGCGCATGATACGGCGCAGCACATACCCCCGGCCTTCATTTGCAGGCAATACCCCGTCGCAGATCAAAAAGGCCGTTGCCCGGGAATGATCGGCAATCACCTTCATGGCCACTTCCACCTGGCTGGACTCATTGCGTTTCCTGCCGGAAAGCTGCCCCACCTTTTCCATGATGGGAACAAACAGATCGGTATCATAGTTGGTGGGCACATCCTGGAGCACGGAAATGATCCGTTCAAGCCCCAGGCCCGTATCGATGCTGGGTTTGGGTAAGGGCGTCATGGTGCCGTCTTCCGACCGTTCAAACTGCATGAACACAAGATTCCACAATTCCAGCCACCGGTCGCAATCGCAGCCCACGGCACAGTCTTTTCCGCCGCAGCCAAAGGCGTCTCCCCTGTCAATGTGGATCTCACTGCAGGGACCGCAGGGGCCGGTATCGCCCATGGACCAGAAATTATCCGCTTCCCCCAGCCGGGAAATCCGCTCTTCCGGAATACCGATCTTATCCCGCCAGATCGCATAGGCTTCGTCATCTTCGTGAAAAACCGAGACATGGAGCTTTTCCTTGTCAAACCCGTATCCGTTGGTCAACAGATCCCAGCCCATTTCAATGGCCTTGTCCTTAAAATAATCCCCAAAGGAAAAATTGCCCAGCATTTCAAAAAAAGTATGGTGCCGGGCCGTGTAGCCTACATTTTCAAGGTCATTGTGCTTACCGCCGGCCCGCACACATTTCTGGGAGGTGACAGCCCTGGCATACTCCCGTTTCTCATCTCCGGTAAACACCCGTTTGAACTGAACCATCCCGGCATTGACAAAAAGCAGGGTCGGATCATCCTGGGGTACAAGAGAGGAGGACCGGACCTGCTGGTGGTCATATCGTTTAAAATATTCTAAAAAGAGTTTTCTGGCTTCGTTTCCTGTCATATCCTGGCTCCTGGTTTTCGCTCTCAATAGCTGTTCACGGTTTTGGCCTCTCCCCTGTATTCACAAATTCTGGGGTTATTCCTTGGCCTTGGACGCCTTTTTCGGGGCCGGTTCCGAAATCCCCAAGGCCTCTCTGACTTTGGTCTCTATTTTTCCAAAAATATCCGGATTGTCGATCAGAAAAAGTTTTACATTTTCCCTGCCCTGGCCGATGCGCTCGCCTTCAAAGGAATACCAGGAACCGCTTTTGTCAACAATGGACAGCTCCACCCCCATATCCAGCAGGTCCCCTGTCCGGGAAATTCCCTCTCCGTACATGAGATCAAATTCCACGCTTTTAAACGGGGGCGCCAGCTTGTTTTTCACCACCTTGACCTTGGTCCTGTTGCCCAGGATATTCTCACCTTCCTTGATGGCGGCTGCCTTTCGGATCTCCAGTCGCATGGAGGCATAAAATTTCAATGCATTGCCGCCCGTGGTGGTCTCGGGATTGCCATAGACAACCCCGATCTTCATCCGGATCTGGTTGATAAAAATAAGGGTGGTCTGGGTCTTGCCGATGGTACCGGTGAGTTTCCGCAGGGCCTGGGACATGAGGCGGGCCTGGAGTCCCATGTGGGAATCCCCCATTTCCCCTTCAATTTCAGACCGGGGTACAAGGGCTGCCACCGAGTCTACGACCATGATATCGATTCCACCGCTTCTGACCAGCATGTCGGCAATTTCCAGGGCCTGCTCCCCGGTATCGGGCTGGGAGATCAGCAATTCGTCACAATCAACACCCAGGCGTTTGGCATAGGCGACATCCAGGGCATGCTCGGCATCGATAAAGGCGGCAATCCCCCCTTTTTTCTGGGCCTCGGCAACCGCATGGAGGGCCAGGGTGGTTTTTCCCGAAGATTCAGGTCCGTAAATCTCAATGACCCGGCCCCGGGGATATCCGCCCACCCCCAATGCCTTGTCCAGGGCCAGGGAGCCCGTGCGGATCACCGGAACCACTTCTATCTCCCTGCCGCCCAGTTTCATGATGGATCCCTTGCCAAATTGGCGTTCAATCTGACTCATGACTGTCTGGACTGCTTTTTCCTTGTCTGAATTTTTTTCCATCTGCATTCTCCTAGAACAAACCCCATATGTATAAAAATTTAAGCACAAGTGCTGCCAGCACTCCTGCCATTATGTCATCCAAAACAATGCCAGCACCCCCTGAAAATTTTTGTTCAAAATATTTCACAGGACCTGGTTTTAAAATGTCAAAACACCGAAAGGCGATAAACCCCAGCACAATGGATACCCAGCCAACGGGAACCAGGGCCATGGTCACGCAGAATCCGGCTATCTCATCAATCACAATACTGCCGGGATCTTTTTCTCCCATGATCGCGGCTGCCTTGTCTGCAATTGCCACAGCAAAAAGGATCAGACTGACCAGAAAAAAGGCCGTACCCCCCCGGCCCATCCACGGCATCAGAAGAATCAAGGGGATGGCCCCCAGGGTGCCGAAGGTGCCGGAAGCAACCGGCATGCGGCCCAGACCGAATCCGGTTGCCCCCAATAATATCAGTCGATGGGACAAGCTCATCCCATGTTTTGTATAACCTGCCCTAGGACCTGTCAAGGGGATTCACCTGGGCTGCAACCTGTGCATAAACATCTTTTAACGGCAGATTCTCCCTGCGCGCCGCCTGTTTACAGGCCTCATACTCCGGGAGAAACCGGATCCTGTTTTCCGGGTCCTTTATTTTTTTCACCTGCATCGGGCCAAAACGCGTCTTGCAGGTCACGGTCTCACGTTCCAGAACCACCCGGTCGCAGGGATGATACCGAAGGCCGATGGCCGTGGTCTGGGTCAGGATCACCCGGGACAAGCCTTCAAGATCCTTTCCCCGGCAAATCACCTCAATCAGGGTGCCCGGCCGGTTTTTTTTCATATGAACCGGGGTAAAAGAGACATCCAGGGCCCCTTTTTCCAGAAGAAGATCCATGACAAACCCTAGAATTTCCGGGTTCATATCATCCACATTGGTCTTGGCCACAAAGACGCGTTCCTTATGAAGGGGGCTGTCCGTTTCGAAGAGACTTTCGATTTGAAACCTTGGGTCACGGTCTTTTTTTGCCAAGGCCAAAGGTTTGCCCAAAACCATGCGCAGCAGATTTGGCAGACTGGAGCCTGTTTCCCGTTTGCCGGCCCCATAACCGATCCTGACAATCTCCATTTCCGGCATGGGCCCGAAATCACTTGCAAGGGTGGCCACAAGAGCTGCGCCTGTGGGCGTGACGATCTCGGTTGTTGCATCGGAACCTGTGACGGGGATCCCCTCAAGAATGGCAAGGGTTGCCGGAACGGGTACGGGGATTCTGCCGTGGGCGCAGTCCACAAACCCCGAGCCCAGGGGAACCTTTGAGGCAACAATGGTGTTAACCCCCAGATAGTCCACAGCCAGAAAGCTGCCGATGATATCCACCAGGGAATCAATGCCGCCGATTTCATGGAAATGGACGGTTTCAATTTTTCTGCCGTGGATACGGCTTTCAGCCCCGGCGATTCGTTCAAATGCCGCCAGGCTGTTCTTTTTAACCGAATCCGGCAGGTCGGCAGCGGTGATAAGCGCCCTGATATCCAGATACGTCCTGGAGGTTGCGGTGTCTGTCACATCCACAAACAAGTTCAGTGCCCGAAGGTGGTGCTTATACACAATCTCTTTTCGAAGGGAAAATCCGTTTAACACGGGCGCAAGTTTTTGCTCCAGCCATTCCAGGGGCACCCCAAGATCCACCAGAGCCCCAAGGGTCATGTCCCCGCTGATGCCGGAGAACAGATCCAGATAAAGTATCATGCCCCGGTCTCTCCCTGTGCATGGACTTTCAGAATTTCAAGGACCAGACGGGCGGTGTTTTCCATATCAGACAGGGCAATGGATTCGTTCAGGGTGTGGACGTCGGTCATGCCCGTACCCAGGACCCCTGCCACAATGCCTTTTCCAAAAAATATATTGGCATCCGCCCCGCCGCCAATGGTTTTGCTTGCAAGTTCCCGGCCCAGACTGGCCGCAGCCTTCCGGGCAAGCACAATGGCCATATGGTCTTCGGGAATATGGGTGTTGGGAAAGTCCTCTTCCACTTCAATGTCAACCCGGGGCAGCTTTTGACCTTCTTCCCGAAGATCGGCAACAGCCGTTTCAAATCCCGTGACAATATTTTGGGTAATGGTCTTAAGCTTTCCCCGGTCATGGGATCTGGATTCTCCATGGATTTCCACATATTCGGGTATGATATTGGTTGCCATGCCGCCGAAAATGGTGCCCAGGTTGCAGGTGCTTTCTGTATCAATCCGTCCCAGTTCCAACCCTGAAATGGCCTTGGCTGCGGCATAGATGGCGGAAATTCCCTTTTCCGGTGCAGCCCCGGCATGGGCGGCCCGGCCATACACTTTTATGGTAATTTTATTGGCGCTGGGAGCCCTGGTGACAATCCCCTGGGTGTCTGTAGAATCCAGGATATAGCCAAATTTTGCCTCCATCAGGGACATATCCAGATGCTTGGCCCCGAGAAGCCCGATCTCCTCGCACACTGTAAAAATAATTTCAACCGGAGGACAGGGCAGTTGATTTTCTTTGACCACCTCCATTACCTCCAGGATAATGGCCAGGGCGGATTTGTCATCCCCGCCCAAGATAGTGGTGCCGTCGCTTTTGAAAATCCCGTTTTCAAATTGAACCTTTACCCCTTTTCCGGGCACCACCGTGTCCATGTGACCGGACAAAAACAAGGGAGAAACATCGGCAGTGCCTTTAAATTTTGCCACCAGATTGGAACACTCTCCGCCGACTTTCCCGGCGGCATCATCAAAACAAACGCTTGCGCCCATGTCCTGTAAAATCTTTTCAAGCACCCGGGCAATGGCAGTTTCATGTCGGGACTCAGAATCAATCTGAGCCAGCATCTTAAATCGGTCACCCAATCGTTTAGAATTTATCATTTTTCATCCCTGAACTACGCTGATATATATTGTCGATACCCCATTATCATAACTCAAAAACCCATTTATACTAAACTTCCTTGCGTAATTCTATACTTAATTATTCACCTGGCATGGCAGCTGAAACCAACCTTTGAAACGGCAGCCCCCAAAAAAATCAGTCAAAATACAATTTGATCCGTCGAGAGATTTCCTTCCCCCAGATGGTGTGGAGCAATGGACCGGGATGAAATTTATCCTCAGCCATGAGCGCTGTATCCAATGGCAGATTAAACGCTAAGAACTCACAATCCTTCTGTTCTTTCAGCCAGTCCCTTATTGCAGTATTCAGATGTTTTGCATAAAACCCCAGGTACCATTTCAGCGGCCAGGGAAAGGCGGGAAACACTTCCATGGGCGGCACAGCAGAAATGAGAATCCGTTGAATTTTAAATTTTTCCCGCAAAAGAAAAATCAGGTTTTTTTGCTGGGTCATCCATTGATTCTTTGCCACACCGTTTTTCACATCATTGACACCCAGAGAGGTTACAACAACATCAAAAACCGTCGGGGGAATGGTTTTCAGATACGCCAGCGTCATGGCCGTGGTGGTTCCGGTTTTTGCAATCAATTCCCACTCAATTCGATATGCTTGTCCGAAGCAGGCAAGAATCTGTCCCGACAGCGCAGCCGATTGATGATCTATGCCGACGCCTGCAGCAGCAGAGTCTCCTAGAATCAAAAGACGAATTTGCTTTTCTCCATTCCCCTGGATTCCTTTACGGTCTCCCCTTGCCTCTGGCAGTCTGGGTGTATTTTTTTTAACCTGTTTCCCTTGAAACATTAACACAGGGGCTAAGATAAATTTTAGGATTCTAACCATTCTTCTGCATCCGTCTTTTCCGTTTCAACGCAATTTAAAGATTACACTATCTTTTTTCCGAAAAGATCTCTGCCATCATGCACCGGGCGCTCCCGCCGCCCACAGATTCAATGATACTCAGATCCATGGGCAGAATTTTGCCATAGGTTTCAAGCCGTGTGATCTGATCCGGTAAAAACCCTTCAAAAGCGGTCTTTGACATGACAATCAAAGGGGTTCCGCCGGCTGAGTTGACCTGGAGAATATTGCCGCAGAAAAAATTTTCCATCTGGTCCATGGAAATCTCAATGATATCAAAGGATGCCTCAAGGCTTGATTTTACCTGTTCTTTTTCCGTCGGGTCATGGATACAGTCAAGGCATATCACGGCAAACCGATCCCCGATACTCATCATGACATTGGTATGATAAATAGGAGTTCCCCTGGAGCTTTTTGTATTGAACAAAATGCCCTGTTTATAGAACCGCAAACGGATAAAATTATCAAATTGCGCATCATCGCACCGGTTGGACCGGGCCGCATAAACCACCTCTTCCCTGTGGTCTATGATCATGGAGCCGGTGCCTTCCAGAAAATGGCAGGTTTCGTCCAGCTCTCCCACATTAATGACATTTCTGATTTTGTATCCATTGGCCCGTAACAGCTTTTCCACATCCTGGGGCCGGCGCTCATGGCGCCGGTTCATGGCTGCCATGGGATAGGTGATGAGGGTGCCGTCGTGTTCGGTTGAGAACCAATTGTTGGGAAAGATGGCATCCGGGGTTTTTCCATAGGCCGGCTCCGGTTTTTCCAAAATCAGAACCGTTACCCCCTGGGCCCGCAAAGTGTCCACCATGGCCTGGAACTCGGCATTGGCTTTCTGGTTGATCTCCTGTTCGGACAGGTCCAGGCGTTTCTGAAACTCATTGTCCAGGCCGGTTTCCTCATTAAACCCAAAATCATAGGGCCTGACCATCAATATGGTGTCAGTTGTTCTGGAGACATCTAACATACCCCACCTCTCATTTTTGTTTTAATTTGCACTTGATTTGCCCGATTACCATCTTTTGACCGGGGAGGTCAAGGGGAAGAAACCATGCCCTTGATTTGAAAAATTTCAACGCCTGTCCCATGGTTTTCATTCCATAAAAGGATAAGATTCGGTGTTGAAACGCAAGAAAGCATGTGCTATAAAAAATGCTCCATTGAATTTAAGAAGACCTCAATTCAATGGAAAAAAGTAAAAGATGCTTTCCATACGGGGAACCCGGTTAAACTCCGGGGCGGACCCGCCGCTGTGAGTGGGGACAAAAGCCGGACAAGGTCACTGTGCTGTAAGAAAAAAACGAAGCAGCATGGGAAGACCCGGTAATTAGGGTGATCCACAAGCCAGAATATCTGTTGGAAAGAGATGAAAAGCGCTTCTCGGCGAGACGGTAAATCCCCGGGCTGACCAATTCTTATGTTTGGTGTCGGCTGGGGATTTTTTATGCCGGCAGAAAGGTTTTTTATGGGTGCGAATAATCTGTTTCTTCTGGTACTTTTCGTCTATATTTTTGTTCTGGTCCTGATCGGGGTCTATTTTAACAAAAAGCAGGCATCTCCCGTCGACTTCTGGCTGGCGGGCAAATCGGCCGGGTTCCTGTCCATCGGGTTTTCCGCCGCCGCATCCTGGCTGACCGCAGGAGCCATGCTGGCGGTAATCGGTTTTTTTATTCTCCTGGGAATGGGATCTGTCTGGGGATTTGTGGCCCCCAATATTCTGGCCCTTTTCATCATTGCCTTTTTTGTAAAAAAAATAAAATCCCTGCCCGCCATCACCCAGCCGGAACTGCTGGAGATGCGCTATGGCCCTTTTTTAAGGCTGCCTGTGGCCATTATCATCACCGTGGTCATGATCCTGTTTGCCGTGGCCGACATCAAGGGGTTTGCCATGGTGCTCCAGGTCTTTTACGGTGTTGATCCGATCTGGGCAGCCTTGATCGTGGGTCTGGCCGTTTCCGTCTATGTCACCCTGGGCGGATTGTCTGCCGTCATTGCCACGGACATGATCCAGTTTCTCTGCCTTGCCGGTTTTATACTGGTAATGGCGGTCCTGGTCATGTCCGGAGCAGGAACCGCCACATCCCTGTCTTTCGGCCAGATGATGGCTGCCACGCCAAAAGGGTGGTGGAACCCGATTTCCATCGGCATGCCCATGGTGCTGATCTTTGTGTTTGCCATTGTTCCCGGCTGGATCACCGAGCAGGACCCATGGCAACGGGTATGGGCAGCCAAAGATGAACGCTCGGCACGGAACGGCATGCTTCTGGGCGCCTTTCTGGTGGCCCTTGTTTTTGGGGGTTGCGCCGTCATCGCCCTGGGCCTGGGCCATCTTTACCCGGAAATTGCAAAAATGGGCTTTCCCGTGGGAATGGCCCAGGCAGAACCCGCCCTTTTAACCTTTATTCTTGGCAATGGATTTTCCGATTTTGCCCTTGCCCTGTGTGCGGTGGCGCTTGCCACGGCCGCCATGTCCTGTACCGATACCTTTGCCGCCTCCGGCGCTTCCTGTATTGCCAGGGATATCTTCCAGCCCTATATCTGCCCCGGGGCCACCTTGGGCCAGATGCAGATGGTAAACCGGATAAGCGTCCTTGTGATCGTTCTTTTGGCCACCTTGGGATCCTTTTTCATCCACAGCATCATTGATGCCATCCACATTGCCACCTTTATTGCCTCTGCCTCCTACTTTTTCGTCCTCATGGGCGGACTTTACTGGAAGCGGGCCACAGGAGCCGGGGCCATCGCCTCCCTGTGCACGGGCTTTGTTGTCCAGGTGGGCCTGGTCATCTTTGATCTGGTCAAGACAGCGCCCATGTCCCCTTCGTTTTTGGAAAGTATCCATCCGTTGTTCATGGGGCACGGGGTCATTGTTGCCATGCTGGTCTCCGGCGTCGTGTTCCTGGGGGTTTCCCTTTTGACCAGGCCATCGGCAAAGGTTCATCTGGCCCCCTTTTTTAAGGAAAAAACAGAAGAGAGCGGTATGCAAGACACCGCCCTCTTTCCAGGACAGGTCGAGCAGGCCTGAAACATGAGGTAAAGGAGTTTTTCATGGCCCTTGGTTTTAAAGATGCAGATCCGGCCCACACAGGATTTCAGTTTTTAGAAGACCTGTCCACGGCCTATTGGTATTCCCAGGTGTTGTTCTCCGCCCTTGAACTAAAACTCTTTTCTCACCTGGACCAGGGCTTTTGTTCGTTGGAACCCCTTGCCCGGAAAGCCAAATGCCGGGAAACGGAACTTGCCCGCCTTCTCCGGGCCATGGAACGGACAGGGCTTGTCACCTGCCGGGAAGGCAACTGGTATAATACCCAGGTCTCCTGCCTGTTCCTGGTGCAGGGGAAACCCGACTATATGGGGGATTTTTTCCTTTACCGATGCTATATGCGTCCCCAATGGGATCAGCTGACCCAAAAAGTCTGCATTGAAAAACCAACCCGGATTACAGCGCTTTCCTATGAAGAACGCAACCTGCGCTACGTGGCATCCACAGACACCCTGGTCCGGCAGAAATCAGCGGAAATTGTCCGGCTTCTGGAGTCTGAAAAAATCAGCGGTCCCATCCTGGATATAGGAGGCGGTGCCGGCAGCCTGGTCCGGGCTCTCCTGAAACTTGCAAAAAATACCACTGCCCTTGTCTTTGACCTTCCGGAAGTCATTGGGGCGGCCCGCACCCTGTATCCTGACAAAAAAGACTGGGAAAAGATCACGCTTGTGGGCGGTGACTTTCGGACCCATGTGTTTGAAGAAAAATTTTCCCTGGTCTGCATGAGCAATTTTCTCCATGCCTATGGTCCGATGGAAGCCTGTGAACTGCTCTTAAAAGCGATCACCCTTCTTACCCCCGACGGCATCCTGGTTGTCCATGATTATTTTCCAGACCGGAAAGGGGCGGTTCCCCAGAAAGGCGCCCTCTATGACCTTGCCATGATGCTCAACACCTTCAACGGGGTCTGCCATGATACCGCAACCATTCGTCAATGGCTTGGCCAGGGCGGAATAAAAACCATTGGGATCACGGATCTCACAACCGACACCGCCGTGATCCTGGCAAAAAGAAAAGGAACCTTCCACCCTCCGGCCAATCCCTGGGCCGATCTTGCCCTGGAGCTGGGGTTTGATGCCATTGCTCCCATTTCACCGGGGGATGTGGTCACGGCCCCCTGGGTGAATGCCAAATGTCAATTCGGATGCAAGGGGTTTGGCAAAAACATTCAATGCCCTCCCCAGGGCATGGCCCACGACAAAACACGTCTTTTGCTGGACGACTATACACGTGCGTTTCTGGTCAGGGGAGCACCGCCGGGCAAACGCTTCCATACCGCCTTGCTGGCCCTTGAAAAAAAAGCCTTTCTGGACGGATTCCACAAAGCCTTTGTATTCGGGGCCGGTCCCTGTCCGGTCTGCCCGGCCTGCCCTGAAGAGGGGCGCTGCCTGCACCCGGACCTGGCCCGCCCCTCAATGGAAGGATCCGGGATCGACGTCTATGCAAGTGTTGCCGCTGCAGGCTGGTCCCTGGCCCCTGTGCAGCAAAAAGGGCAGTATGTCACCTATATCGGGTTATTTTTAGTGGAGTAATACAAAATGCGATTGTTAATGGTCCAGGTCCCCACCTCCCATTTGGGCGCCAAAGAAAAGGTATACCCATTGGGGCTGTCACGCCTGGCTTCCCTGGTGCCGGAAGATATTGAAAAACAGGTGCTGGACATGAACATCTGCCCGGATCCCTGGGCAGATTTAAAAGGGGTATTGGAAAGTTTTGCCCCGGATGTGGTGGCCCTGTCCTTTCGCAACCTGGACCCCCTGGCCGGCCACCAGGCCTCCTACCTGTCATCCCTGAAAACCGCTGCCATGATGGTGAAAACCCTGGCGCCCAGGGCAAGAATTCTGGCCGGGGGGCCTGCTTTTTCCCTGTTTGGAAAACGGCTGATGATTGAAGTGGGCCAGATTGATATCGGCCTTTTGGGAGAAGGGGAACTTGTCTTTCCCCAATTGATAGGGCCCACGCTTGCGCCGGAAAACATCCCGGGCATTTTGTGGCGAAACAAAGACCAGGTGATATCCAATCCGCCGGGCCCCAAAATATCCATGGACAAGCTCCCGGGGCTGGATCTAACAGCCTTCTGCCCCCAAGATTATGCCGGGACCAACACCTATGTGGCAACCATGGGCATTGAAGGCAAAAGAGGATGCGATCTCTGGTGCGGCTATTGTCTCTACCCCTTTCTCGGGGGCACCTGCATGCGCCTGAGACCTCCTTTTCGCATTGCAGATGAAATGGAACATCTGAACAAAGAATTTGGCATCCGATTTTTCCATTTTACCGATTCAGTGGTCAACCGTCCTGCCGACCACTTTGAACAGGTCTGCCATGAGCTGATTCGCCGGAAACTCAACCTCTCCTGGACCGGTTTTTTCCGGGAGGACAGCCTCACCGCCCAAAACCTGACCCTGGCCCTGAAAGCAGGTCTTGCTGCCGTTTACTTTTCCGGGGATGCCCTGACCCGCCACGGCCTGAAGCTGTTAAACAAACGCCTGACCTGTGAAGATATCCTTTCAGCCGCCCGCTTAACCGCTGAAAACAAAATTCTGACCATGTGCCATTTTCTGGTCAACCTGCCCGGGGAAGACGATAAAATGATCCGGGAGGCAGGCGACCTGCTGGACCGGCTCCTTACCATCCACCATTCAGCCGGAAACCTGGGGGCTGTCATTTTCAACCATGTCAGGCTCTATCCCGGGGCACCTTTGACCCGACAGCTGATCCGGTCCGGCAACCTGGATCCCCTGACAGATCTGATGTATCCGGTTTATCACAATCCCAAACCCTACAACCATGTTCTCCACGAATTTGAAGCCCGCTGCCATGGGGCAGGCATTTTTTCCAGACTGAAACTTGGGCCCAAGACCCCCAGATACCCCATGGAGATGCCAAAATGAACGTCCTGGTTTTGGAACACCCGAGAATCGCTTCTGAAAAACGGTTTAACGATATTGCCAACACCCCCCTCTGGTCCTGCCTCATGGGGGGCTATGCCGCCGCATCCCTTGCCCGGGAGGGCTTTGACACGGCCTTTTTCGACCATGCCCTGATGGGCGCAAGCTTTGACACCACAACAGAAAAAGTTCTGGCCCTGGCCCCGGAACTTTTATGCGTCAATGCCGTCTATTTCTGGGAACACACCCCTGCCCTGTTCGAATTTTTCTCTGTCTTAAAGACCCGGGGATTTTCAGGCCATATCAATCTATTCGGTTTTTTTCCCTCCCTTGTGTACAAAAAAATTCTTTGCGAATGCGACCCGGTAGACTCCATTGCAGTGGGAGAGTTTGAACACACGCTTGCTGAACTTGCAACAGCCCTAAAAAAAGGGCTTTCCCTTGAAAACATTGAAGGCCTTGCCCTGAGATCCTGCCTTTTTGACAACAAAAGCCGGATGCGAAAGCCGGAAAAAAACCCGGACATCTTTGCCTTTCCCCAAAGAACATCCCTTGGGGGAAGCGTACCCATTCTGGCCAGCCGGGGATGTTACAACCATTGCAGTTTCTGCCCGGTTCCCTCGTTTTATAACCAGGGACGCCTGTGGAGGGGAAGGTCCCCTGAAAATATCGCCCAGGAGATACAAAACCTGGTGAACCAGGGGGTAAAAGACTTTTATTTTGTGGACCCCAATTTTATCGGTCCGGGAAAGGCCGGGAAAAAAAGAACCATGGATCTTATGGATCTGCTGAGGCCCATGGGCATCCGCTTCGGCATGGAAACCCGACCCCAGGACCTGGATGACCAGGTCCTGGAACACCTGGTCGCAGCCGGATTTGAAAGCCTTCTCATGGGCGTGGAAAGCGGTTCCCCTGCTGTCCTGGCCCAGATCAACAAAAGTGCGGGGGCAGCCGTGGCTTCCCGGGCCATTTTTCTGTGCAGAAAGCACGGCATTGAACCGGAGATCGGATTTCTCATGTTTGTCCCGGACGCCTGCCTTGACGACCTTGTGGAAAACATGAAGTTTCTCATGAAAAACACTCTGCTGGATCGCCTGGACCGGACGGCAAACCTATTAAGCCATACACAGATCGTCCTGGCCGGGACTTCGGGGTATGCAGGATTTGAGCAAGAAAATCGGCTTGTAAAACAAGGCGCGTTTGGATTTGAGGCAGAAGTTGTGTTTTCAGACCCCAGGGTCGCCTGGGCCGCAACCCTTATCCCCTTTGCCTGCCACACCATTTTAAGAAGCATGTCTGACCCTCACTCCCCCATATTCTGGAAGAATGAAACCAAAGAAATCAGTCAAAAGGCCAATGCTTTCCTGGTGGAAGAAAGCCTTTCCCTGATTTCCCGTGCCAAAGAGCATTCCGGGAACCCGGGACAGGGTGAAGCCCAACGGATAAAAAAAGAAATTTCGGGCCGGATCAAAGCCCTTCTCAACTAGGCCCCAAGAAAGTCTCCCCTTCAAGCCCGCCACCGGTAATAACCCCGTGGCACCGGCAGGCCGTACTCAAAAGAAAGGGACCGTTGACTGCCTTAATTTTTTCCAGCAACAAAAAAAGCGCCTTGGGAGCATAGCCCCCGACACCGGGTCCCAGCTGCCGGCTTTGAATGACCAGGGATGAAAAATTTTCAAACCGCAATCGGGAAAGGAGTCTGTACATTTCCTGTTTTCGCGGTTCCTGTGTGACGGTGCAAACATCATGGGGTTCATCGCAATTGGCAGGACAGATAAAATTGGCATGGCTCACATAGATATTACCGTCCGGGCCGCGCATGGGATTGGGCAATTGTCTTTCGATTTGAGAAGAAACTTGCACGGGGCGCATCATTGCTGCTCCCAGCTGCCTGCGGCACCATTCCCAGGCCAGATGGACCGGCAGGGCCGGCACTATCCAGTCGGGCAGATCCCAGGAGTTTAAATGGGCATCCAAATAAGCAATCCCGTCGGCATGAACCTTAATGCAATCCAGACCCTTTGCCGGGTCCAGTTTTCCCGGGTCCGAATCCACGAGCACCACCTGAAATCGCTTGTCCTGCCTGAGCAGATACCGCGCTGCGCGCAGTCCGAACCGGCCGCTGCCGATTATCCATACCCTTTCCATGGGGACGAGTATGCGATTATTCCGCACAAGCTGTCAAGGCAAGCCCCAAAGATATCAGGGCCAGATCAATTGCTGTGAAATTGATTGACAAAATAGGCTTTTCGAGTATACTTACCATTCGTCATCTTGATGCGGAAGTGCGCGGCTCACTGGTGGGGCCCTCGGACTTCAAATCCGATGTGGGGCGTTAATACCGTCCCGGGTGGGTTCGATTCCCATGCACTTCCGCCATTTTTTCTTGTAGAATCAGTAACTTACAGATGATGGTTTCGACGGTACAAGCCGCTCTGCGACCCTCTGATTCGTAGACAGTGAACTTTGTCTTTCACACATCCTTAATTCACTCAAGACTCCACAATAATAACGGGCGTCTTAAAATTTCCACATTTTTCAGAAAAATGACTATTTTCCATATATTCTAGAAAAAGTGCCATACCAGAATAATCTCAAAAGATTTAAAGTAATGTAAATTTGTTAAAAAACTTAAAGGTACCGTTTAAATTGTTGAACATTGGCAGAATCAAGATTAATGCAAGTATACTTGAGTTTCATTTCCTTCTCTGCTAATATTTTTTATCATTCCCAATTTCTTTTAGGAAATGTCTAACAAATTAAGGATTAACCATTATCATTGGGTTCATCAATAAAAACAGAACCAAAAATATGCGTTTTAGCTATGAGATTTTCACCTCCCCAGCTATGACCGATCAAACACGTTAGCTTACTCCTGGGATACAAAAATGCTTATGAGTCCCTTTTTAAAGTTAAACATTAAAACAAAAATTATCATAGGATTTATTCCCCTTCTTCTGATTATGATCATCATCGCCATTTTTTCATTTTTCAGTTTAAAGGAAGCCGATCGAATCAGCAGAAATTTTGTTGAACATGATTTGGTTTTACTTCAAACCGCTGACAAGCTGGTCGATGAAATCCTGGCCCAGGAATTATACGGTCGTCGGTATACGATTCTTAAAAGCCCTGAAATGCTGGATTTTTTTTGGGATCGAAGCAAGGCGTTTGACAAACTGGTCAAAGAGATACATCGTCTTTCTGCCCCGCATAACATCCCTGCGCGTAGACTTTCTATTCTCCACGAAGAGTTTAATTTATATTATCAGGAATGGTTTAAAGCGATTGAAAGCGCTTCAAGCATCAATGTGAATAAAAATGATGCTATCATTAAAAACAAGCTGGATGAATTGATCTCCTTTGTTCAGACGGTTGTCAAAGATACCAAGGAAAGTCAAAAACGTCTGATGCTGAAAACAGGCAATATGGCACTGAAAGCCATTCAGGTCATTATCTTCCTGTCAGTCATCGGGGTCTTGATTGGAATTGCCGTTGTCTCTTTGATTACCCGAAACATTTCCCGATCCATTAACCAGTTAAAAATTGCAACAATGAAAATATCACAAGGCAAATTCGACCATATTCCTGAAGTCAATACCCAAGACGAACTGGGAGAACTTGCTGGTGCATTCAAAAAGATGGCCCGACGTCTGGCTCAATTGGAAGAGATGTCTATGGATGCCAGTCCGCTGACACACCTTCCCGGTGGTGTGGCGATTGAAAACTTTTTAAAACAACGACTGGCAGCCGGTCGACCTCTGGCATTTGCCTTAATCGATCTGGACAATTTCAAGTCCTACAATGACAAGTACGGGTATGCACAAGGAAATAATATTCTTACATCCAGCGCAAAAATTATCGAGCGTGCTGTAGCCGACCACGGATCAAAAGATGACTTTGTAGGTCATATCGGTGGCGATGATTTTGCTGTGATCACAACCCCTGAAAAATATATATCCATATGCAAAACCATTACAGATAATTTTGACAAAAATATTAAAAACTTCTATGATTCCGAAGACATAAAAAAAGGCTGGATCACCAGCACGAACCGGCAGGGTGAAAAAATGGATTTTCCGATCATGACCGTATCCATTGCCGTTGTGATAACAAGCGAGGAAAAACAGATGAATCAAATTGAAATCGGAGAGATGGCGGCAGAATTAAAGAAGTATGCAAAATCACTTCCCGGCAGTGTGTTTGTAGAGAACCGACGGGCAATACCACAGTCAGAAAGCTTATGAACAAACTATTGAAATCAATCCATCCGATTCGGATAATCCGAATAAGCCTTTTTTTGACACTCATTGGTTTAAACATGAGTCTGCTCGGTTGCGCCTTAAAACAAATGCCTGAAATGAAATCCGGCCCGCTGGATTCTTTGAATATAGACAGCAAAAATATAACGTCCCAAATTTCCCAACTGGAAGGGCAATTAAAAGATCAATCCCAAGCAACGGATGATCCAGAGGTGCTTTTCCATCTGGCACTGCTGTACTCAAGTCCCAACAACCCTTCTCCGGATCATGGTAAAGCCCTGAAAAGGATCCAGACATACATGAAAAAAATTCCGGATGAAAAGAAAAACAATTTTGAACGGTATATCCTGGCGCTTCTTCTTGAAATTGATAGCCAAAAAACCAAATGTATAAAATGTAACAACAGGGTAAAAGGTCTGAAGAAAAGCACTCAAAAATTAAAAGAAACCTGTGATGAGCTTTTTGAGGAAAACCAGCAGATGAAACAGATTAATGAAAAATTAAAAAACCTGGACATCCGCCTTGAGAAAAAGAGGAAAAGTATTGATTAAATCCACTGTGCCATATGATGATGCTGTTCCCGCGCCAGCATTGCAGTTCAACTCCTGTAATAACAGTCAGGCACTTAAGAATTGTTGTGATTAATTATCCCTGTCAAAAGAATTCAAAGACCTGAATCCTCCAGGATACAATAAATATCCGAAACGATAATTCGATTTAGAATCAATCAAAGTGGAGGCAAGTATTCATAACTTCCCGATAGGCGATTTGATATATGCTGGTTGACACTCATTTCAATATTCGGTTTCAGTTGCAAAACAGTGAGTCTTCCGCAAAAAATATTATGCTATATAATTAGATTCAAAAAATATATTTGGTATGCAGCAGAACACTTTGACATTAAATCACAAAGGCGCATCAATGAAAAAGCCAATAACGTGGATATTTGGAATGCTTTTAATTTTGAGTTTTTATTCTTATAGCTTAGCGGAGGAAACGATTCGTTTGACAACAGGCGAATGGCCGCCTTTTATCTCAAAAGACTTAAAGCATAATGGTTTTGTCATGAGAGTTATAAAGGAAAGTTTTGCAATAGAAGGAATAAATGTTGAATATAAATTTTTCCCTTGGGGAAGAGCTGAAAAACTTGTAGAAAATGGTGTTTGGGATGGTTTGGCCTTACAGCCTGAAAGTCCAAATTACTTAAATTCCGATGTTGTTGCAGAAGACAGGCTTGTATTCTTTCACTTGAAAAATTTCCGATTTGATTGGAGTGAAACTAAAGATTTGGAAAAAATCGTAATTGGTGGGGTTCTTGCAAATACATATGGCGAGAATATTACAAAGATGGAAAATGCAAATAAGATCTCGATAGATAGAGTACCAAAAGAATATCAAAATTTTAAAAAAATGTTATTGGGGAGAATCGATATTTTTCCTGTAGGATTGGAGTTTGGATATTCAATACTTCACAAAAAATTCAATGACCAACAGATAGAAAAAATAACTTATCACCCTAAACCATTAAGAATTTCTTACTATAGATTGGCGTTATCAAAAAAAAATGAACGGAATAAACGAATGCTTCAATTGTTCAATCAAGGTCTAAAAAAGTTAAAAACAAGCGGGAAATATGATCAGTATCTTAATGAATCACGCAGGGGTGAATATCATCAGTAGGCAATTCAACTTTTAGGGGAATAAAAAAGTGCTCCTCCCCCGATATTGTAGACATTCAGTTAAGCTATTTCCAAATTTGACATGAATTCCTGAGGTTACGTATTAATTTTCAAAGCCCTGAAACCGCCAGGATACAAAAAATATCCGAAACGATATTTTTTGTAAAAGGATGTTGCCATTTTTACATATTATTGATAGCGATTGTATTATTCAATCGCTTATTTTGTAATGATAAACAGAAAAAAAATAGCACATCACATTGTTCTGCGATCTTGACACTATCATTTGAAATGGATTTAATTCTGGAGACCTATGAAAATCAAAAAGGTCACATACGAAGAATTGGAACAACAGGTTGAGGGTCTTAAAAGTCAAGTCGCAATCTTTGAGCAAAATGAAACCTCTTTAAAACAATCTGCAAAGCGATACCGGGCGTTACTTGACTTTGTGCCATATCCGATTGCCACATTTACATTAAAGGGCAGCATTTCCTATCTCAATCCATCTTTTACTGAGGTATTTGGGTGGACATTGGATGATATGAAAGACAATAAGGCCAAGTTTGTTCCCCCGGAACTTGCGCCCGAAACATCGGAAAAACTTATACAATTGTTTAAAGAAAGAACCTTGACACGATATGTAACCAGACGGCTGACAAAGGATGGCCGCTTCCTTGATGTCATTGCAAGAGGTGCTGTTTTTTCCGAATCAGAGATGGGGGTGCGCGGAGAATTGGTTATTTTCAGGGATATTACCAGGGAGAAACGGATTGCTCAAAGCAATGACGCCATGCTCAGGATCAGCATGGCCTTGCCGGAATACCCGGACCTTGAAGCCCTGCTCGATTATATCACCAGTGAAATAAAACGGTTGCTGGGTACTCAGGGGGCGCTTGTCATTCTTCTGGATGAAGAAAGAAAAGAATTTTTTTTTCCGGGTGCAGCCGATCTTGATAAGGCGACCCAAAAAAGGATAAAAGAAATCCGTTTGCCCATCGACAGCATGGCCTCTGCAGAGGTTGTCAAAACCGGAAAACCGCTGATTGTAAATGATGCGTACAAAGACTCGGCACGCTATGTCAAAAGAGATCATAAGTTTGGGTATGCTTTTAAAAACTATGTTCTGGTCCCGATCAAAAGCTATGATCGAATTATCGGTGTCCTGGCTGCATTCAATAAATCTGAAGGGCTTTTTGAAAATCCAGATATGGAATTATTAGAAATGATTGCCGGAACCGTTGGACTTTCCATTGAAAATGCCAGATTTTCTGATGAATTGAAACAATCCCATAAAAAACTCCAAAGCCTTGATCGGACCAAAAGCAAGGTAATCAATCATTTGTCCCATGAATTAAAGACCCCGGTCTCCATTTTCAGCGGGACACTACAAATTCTTGAAAAAACACTTAAGAAACTTCCGGATAACTCCTGGAAAAAGTCAATGGACAGGGCTCAAAGAAATGTCGAACGGATCAAAGGCCTCCAGGATGAAATCCGTGATATCAT
>VMSR01000181.1 GCA_013792075.1 Desulfobacula sp. | reverse complement strand
GCCCTGGTACAAAAGAAAAACCGCCCAAATAAAACAATCGTTCTTTAAAAAATAACAAAATCTATATTCGGAGATATTTTATGCTTAAAATGGCCATTATTACAGGGTTTTTGTCCCAGACAAAAGATCGCTTTCATGAATATAACAGCCAGATTAGTTTGGATGAAAAATTCGAACTCATGAATACCATTGAGGGATATGACGGGGTTGAGCTTGTGTTTCCCTATGAAGTCAAAGACGCACCAACCACAAAGGCTGCTTTGGCAAAGCACAATTTGAAAGTGGCGGCAGTCAACGTCAATGTCAAAGCCGAACCCGAATTCCGCAACGGCGGGCTGACCTCCACCCGGGCCGATATCCGTTCCAAAGCCGTTTCCTTTATTCAGCAGGCCAAGGATTTTGCAGCGGACATCGGTGCAGACAAGGTCACCTGCTGCCCTTTGGGAGACGGGTATGAATTTTCCTTTCAATACGACTATGCCACGGCCTGGAAGAACCTGGTTGCCACCCTGGGTGAAGCGGCTGCCTATAAAAATGAGATCCCTTTGTTCATAGAATACAAACCCAGTGAAACCCGGGGGAAATGTTTTGTGGATACGGCTTCCAAAGCCCTGTGCCTTCTCAATGATATAAAAATTGCCAATATGGGTGTCACCCTTGATTTCGGCCATTCCATCTATGGGAATGAAAATCCGGCCGAAGCTGTGGCCATGCTGGCCGAAAGTCAGTATAAATACTATGTCCACGTGAATGACAATGACGGCAAATGGGATTGGGATTATTTTTGCGGCACCAAGCATTTTCTTGAATATGTTGAATTTCTCTACTATCTGAAAAAATATAATTACACAGACTATTTTACCTCGGATACCTCACCCACACGGTGGGACATCAAAGGCACCTTTGAGGCCAATAGCCGCCTGACCAATAAAATATGGACCCTATTGGAATCCATTGATTTAAAGGCGCTGGAGACATTGATGGGAAAAGGAAATTACCTTGAAACCTGGAAATTTATTGAGCAGAATATTTTCTCACTGAAATAAGGGGGCCCTGGGATGATAAACAAAGCAGATACGTTTAAGGCCTTGCCGCCGGAATGGCCGGAGGATCTTTTGCCGTCCATTTGCAATCAGATTGAGAAAGCAAAAATCAAAATTGTGATCTTAGATGACGACCCCACCGGTACCCAGACGGTTCACAACCTGCCGGTGCTGACTGTCTGGGATACGGATAGTTTAAAAGGAGAGCTGATAAACAAAGATCCGGCCTTGTTTATACTGACCAATTCACGGGGGTTGACCAGAAAAGAGGCCTGTGGACTGGGATCACAGATCGGTCTGAACCTGAAACTTGCCGCCAAAGCCACCGGCATCCCGATCAGTGTCATCTCCAGAAGTGATTCAACCCTTAGGGGGCATTTTCCCCATGAAGTGGATGAAATGGCATCAGCCATGGGAGACGGAGATCTTCCCTATCTGATCTGCCCTTTTTTTCTGGAAGGCGGGCGATTTACCCTCAACAATATCCATTATGTGGCAGACGGCGATTTCCTTGTCCCGGCAGCCCAAACCGCCTATGCCAGGGATGCAAGTTTTGGATTCAATCATTCAAATCTCTGCTCCTGGATAGAAGAAAAAACACAGGGCCGCATCCGGGCAGACAAGGTCAGGGTTGTTTCCCTTGATGACATACGAAAAAAAGGACCTGCACGGGTTGCCGAAATTCTCATGACCGTTCCCCACAAAAGCGCCTGTATTGTCAATGCGGTTTCCTATAACGATATAAATGTTTTTGTGGCAGGCCTTTTGACTGCCGGGGCAAAGGGCAAACGATTTTTGTATCGGACCGCAGCCTCTTTTGTAAGGGTCAGGACCGGTATTGTCCCCCGACCGGGTTTTTTATCCGGAAAAGATCTGGTCTCTGACGGGTCCATGGGAGGATTGTTCATTGTGGGGTCCCATGTGCCCAAGACGACGGCCCAGGTCAACGCATTGCTTGACCGGACAAATATCTGTCCCATTGAAGTCAATGTTGAAAAGATCTTGGCAGCCCACTCCCGGAACAAAGAAATCCAAATGGCCACAACAACGCTCAATACCGCCTTAAAAAACGGCAGGGATACCGTGATGTTTACCAGCCGGAACCTGGTGGCAGGAAAAGATTCGGACAAAAGCCTTAAAATCAGTCAGACCGTGTCTTCAAGCCTGATCGAAATTGTCAAAGGCCTTGGGTGTGCGCCAAGGTATCTGGTTGCCAAAGGCGGGATTACCTCCAGCGATGTGGCCACAAAGGGGCTGAGGGTTAAACGGGCCCGGGTTCTAGGCCAGGTGTTGCCGGGGGTGCCGGTGTGGAAGCTGGGACAAGAATCCGCATACCCAGGGATGTCCTATATCATTTTTCCGGGCAATGTTGGAAATGAGGATGCCCTTGTTGTCATACAACAAAAATTAAGCAGGCCCTATAATTAAGGAGAATATGCTTTTTCGGCTCTGTCCATAAAGCGTTTTAATAACCAATTTTAATTTTAACCCAGCAATTCAGGAGCGTACCATGTCAAAACACACCGTTAAAACTATCCAGGCGATGAGAGACAATAGCGACATTATCACCATGTTAACCGCATATGATTTTCCCACAGCTAAAAAAATCAATGATGCCGGTATCGATATGATCCTTGTGGGGGACTCATGCGCCATGGTGGTCCATGGCCATCCCAACACCCTGACCGCCACAATGGACATGATGGTTTTACACTGTGCCGCAGTTTCCAGGGCCTGTGACAGGACCATGGTTGTTGCCGACATGCCCTTTGGATCTTTTCAATACAGTGTGGAAGATACCATGAAAAATGCAGCAAGATTTGTCGTGGAGGCAAAGGTGGATGCGGTTAAATTTGAAGCCACCCACAATCATATTGCCAAAACAAAGGCTGTTGTGGAAATGGGTATTGCCTGTGTCGGACATGTCGGGCTCCACCCCCAGGCGGTTGGTGCCCTTGGGGGACTCAAGGCCCAGGGCAGGGATATCGTCTCTGCCCGGAAAGTGGTTTCCGAAGCCCTTGCCCTTCAGGAAGCGGGATGTTTTGCCATTATCTTTGAAGCCGTGCCGACAAAATTGTCTGATTATATAACGCGAAAGCTTTCCATTCCCAGTATCAGCATCGGCGGCGGACCCAGGTGTTCCGGTCAGTTGCTGGTAACACCGGATGTCCTTGGCCTGTATGATAATTTTACCCCGTCATTTGCCAAGCAATATGTCAATATCGGCCAGATCATGATCGATACCTTTACCCAGTATAAAAAAGAGGTAAAAGAAGGCATTTTCCCAGGAGATAAACATGCCTATGGAATGTCGGATGAGGTTCTTGCGTCTATTATCAAAGAATTCGGAGCGGTATAATCCCCATGGGCAGGCTAGTTTTTTCAATTGTCATCGTCGTATTGGGCATTGGTGTCGGATATATGATACAGGTGGTCACAAAGAGAAAAAATTTTAACCTGTCCATTGATAATCTTAAAAGAAAACTTCAAAGATCAGCCTTGCTCTTTTTTAATCCTGTGGCCATTCTGGGAGCAACCTGGGTGGCCAATATCCAGGATATCAAAATTGCAGCCTTGCCCTTTATGGGAATGGCCGCCCTGTTCCTGGGCGGCGGGGCTGCATTTTTGGCATCTCAAATAATGAAGATGGGCCAAAAGCAAACCGGCAGCTACATTGTCTGCGGCGGGTTCACCAATATCGGTTCCCTTGGTGCTTTGTTCTGTTTTATGTTTCTCGGGGAAGCAGGCTTTGCCCTGGTTCCTTTTTACAAATTGTTTGAAGAGCTGATCTATTACGCCATTGGGGTTCCCATTGCCAAATCCCATAGTGATAATTCAACCCGGAATCCCTCTTTGGTTCGGCGTCTTAAAACATCTGCCGCCGACATCTTTGTTGTGATGGCTGTGTTGAGTATCGCCACAGGCGTGGTACTCAATATTTCAGGCATTCCCCGACCGGATGTCTACGCCTTGGTCAACAGGGTATTCATTCCTTTTGCCGCCTTTCTTTTGTTGATTTCCATTGGTCTGTCCATGCGCTTTTCCAGCGTTAAAACCCATCTAAAACCCGGCCTGGTAATTGCGATGATCAAATTTGCCCTGGTTCCTGTCGTGATAATGGGGATCGGATATTTGTTCGGTTTAAATCAGATTGATAATGGGCTGCCCCTGAAGGTTGTCCTGATTTTGTCTTCCATGCCCGTGGGCTTTATTGCCATGGTGCCGCCGACACTTTATCGTCTTGATATTGACCTGGCCAATGCCTGCTGGTTGATTACCAATGCCGCCCTGGTGTTTGAAATTCCCCTGTTATTGTTTTTGTTCCGTTTTTTATGATTATAGTGGACCCCATTGTCAAGATAGATAGGGTTCTTGTTCTTTGAGATATGAGTCCAACAGTTCAACAAGTAGTGGGAAAGAATCCAAAGACTGGATTGAACATGTTTGTTTGAATGACAATATCCGTTCGACCCAACGATTTCCTTTTTCGCTCTGTGCACCCTTGTTTCTTTTTCTTCAGGCCGAACCATTGGGAATAGGTCTTTTGGAACCGTGTTATCAGTTAGTTACTGGTGGTATCCAAACATTGCCGGCAATATCAATACCAGGTTTGGACAATAGGTTAAAAAGAACAAAACGCCGATCTGGATAGCCAGAAAGGGCATGGCAGACCGTGTGATGAAAATGATATCCCGCTTGGCAAGGGAGCCTGTGATGAACAGGCTGACCCCCATTGGCGGTGTGCAGTAGCCAATGGCCAGATTCACCGTCATGATGAGCCCGAAATGCATGGGATCGACATTAAACGGTCCAAGTAAAGGCAGAAACACCGGGCCCAGGATCAGGGTTGCGGAAATGATGTCCATGAACATACCGATGACCAGCAGCAGAATGTTCATCACCAGCAAAAATACAATGGGAGAATGAATGCTTGCCACAACAAGCTCAGCAACCCGGTTGGGAATGTTTTCAAAGGTCATATACCGTCCGAAACAGGTTGCCGATGCAACAATGAGCAGCAGTGTCGCACTGGTAACAGCAGAGCTGACCGTGACCTGTTTGACATCTGCAAAATTCATGGACTTAAAAATAAACAGCTCGATAAAAAAAGCATACATGCTTGCAACAACAGCAGCCTCATTGGCAGTAAACAATCCTGTAAAGATACCGCCGAAAATGATAACGATCAGCATCATTGCCCAGAAGCCTTCTTTCAGGATGCCGTAGAGCTGGTTAAAATTTGGCATGGGCAATTTTTTGATATCGGTTCTGTTTCTGTAAAGTACCCATGTGTACAGGCAGACACACCCGATGATCATAAATCCGGGAACAAACCCTGTAAGAAAAAGTCCTTCCAGGGACACATTGCTGATCATCGAGTAAAAGATCATGCTGATGCTGGGCGGGATAATAATTCCCAGGTTCGGGGAGGTGGTCATCAGGCCCAGGGTATAATCTTCGTCATATCCGTTTTTTATCAGGGCCGGGATCATGAACCCGCCCAGGGCAACGACAGTGGCAACGGTAGAGCCTGAAATGGCGCCGAAAAGACCGCACCCGATCACACCGGCCATCCCCAGGCCCCCGGGCAGCCAGCTGACCAGGGCATTGGCCAGATGGATCAGTTTTTCAACGGTTTTCCCCTTGCTCATGATGTTGCCGCAAAGAATAAAAAACAACACAACGATCAATGAAAAACTGTCAAGGCTTCTGAACAGAGTCTGGGCAATGAGCGCAAGGGGCATTTTTAAAAAGAACATGAAGCCGATGGCTGACGTGAAAAACAGGCACAAAAAAACAGGTACATAGGTTGTCATGCATCCCAACAGGATGCAGAAAATAATCAGATCACTTGTTTCCATAACCGATCCCCCCTTAATTTATCCGAAGGTTCTGAACCATGAGCTGTGAAGTCCTTATGAACACCATGATGCCCATGACCGGCATGATGGCGTAGACAAAAACAAGGGGGATCTGCATGATGATGGTTTTCTGGTGGGTTATATATTGTATGTGCGTCATTTCATACCCATAATAGACCATCATCCATGCAAAAATCAGCATTAAACAATTGGAATAGAAGGTTAATCCGTTTTTAAGCCCGGGGAAAATCTGGACAAGGGCATCGATCCGTATCATGGCTCCCTGCCGGATGGCGACACTTGTGCCCACAAAGGTTGAATATATGATGACGATGCCCACCAGCTCCTCGCTCCAGGCAAGGGTATAATTAAACACATACCTGCAGACGACATTGGCAAAAAGGGAAAGTAATGCTGCCATGACCATTACAAAAAGTGCCCACTCTTCAATCTGGCTTACAATGGTATCCATTTTTTTCATTGTTTTCCCAAGCATAGCCGTCTCCTTGTTTTAAAACATTAAATTTTTATTATTTTTTATAAAATAGCCCCATTACGTTTTTTAAGATTAAATCCAGAAGATTTCCGATGTGTATCAATCCTTTTTATCAAAAGCAAGAGGGGCAAAAAATATACCCAAACCCTCTGTTTTCGGTAATTTATAAGAAGTCAATCTTTATTTATATTTATTTTTCAACCCTGTTTTTTTTCTTGACACAAGGGCTGACTTGAAAATATAGTTATAGAAATTATAGCTGATATATGGTTATATTATAGCTGTAAAATCCGCATTTCCAACAAGAGGCACTAAAATTTTAAAACCACCCCCTTGAACACGCCTGTTTTTAGGATACACGATCACTTCCACAATTTTTTTAAAGGCTGATAACCCCATGAAGCACAGCGTTCTTCTGAAGCCTGACGGATGAATTGGCAGCCGGATATGAACCCCAATGGTATGGCCCCATGATTCGCCCTGTAACAGAGCGGTCGTTAAGCGTGTGGATAACCTTATGAACAGGAGATGTTATGAACGTTTTATTCAAAACCCTGGACAGATTTTCCGGTTTTTTAAAAGGTGTTGGTGCTGCTGCCATAACCGCCATGATGGTGTTGACGGTTGTGGATGTGACCGGTCGTTTTTTCAAGCATCCGATTTTTGGTTCGGGTGAGCTGGTCGCTTTCCTGGCCGCCATCATTGTTGCCACGGCCCTGCCTTATACCCACAAGATGGACGGGCATGTGGGTGTGGAAATTCTGGTCCGTCTGCTGTCAAAAAAGAAACAGATTATCATTGAAATCATCACCCAGGCCTTGAGCCTTGCCCTGTTCAGTCTGATCACCTGGCAGATGTTTCTCTATGCCCAGGAATTGAAAAAAACAGGAGAGGTCTCCATGAACCTGCAGTTTCAGATCCACTATATTGCATACCTGATTGCATTTGGGTTGCTGGTGTTTTCCATCAGCATCCTGGAGACAATTTTTAAAAACCTGCAACACTTAAGAGAACTGGAAAAAAAATGAGCCCAACCCTTATCGGACTGATCGGTATTGCCATCATGATCCTGCTGTTTCTGACGAAAATGCCGGTTGCCTTTGTCATGGCCATTGTCGGTTTTGTGGGATTTTGCACCATGATTACCCCTGATGCCGGCCTGGCGCTTTTGTCCAGAAATGTGTATGATGTTTTTGCATCATACGATTTAACCACCATCCCCTTGTTCATCCTCATGGGACAGCTCGGTTTCAATTCGGGCATCAGCAAGCGCCTGTACGATGCCGGGTACAAGTTTCTGGGAAGCACCCGGGGTGGTCTTGCCATGGCAACCGTGGCAGCATGTACGGCCTTTGGCGCCATCTGCGGGTCCAGTCCTGCCACGGCAGCAACCATGGCAACCGTGGGTCTTCCGGAAATGAAACGCTACAATTATGATGATGAGCTGGCAACCGGTTCAGTGGCGTCCGGCGGCGGCATCGGCATGATCATGCCGCCCAGTGTGGTTTTGATTATTTACGGCATCCTGACCGAGCAGTCCATCGGGGCATTGTTTGTCGCAGGCATCATACCGGCCCTTCTCATCTCTGTATTGTTTATCATCACCATCTACATTATCTGCAAAATCAACCCGGATCTCGGACCTGCCGGTGAAAAATTCACATGGCCCCAGAGACTCAAAGCCCTGCTGGGCCTCAGCGAAACCCTGGCCATTTTTATTCTGGTCATCGGCGGTATCTTTATCGGGTTGTTTACACCCACAGAAGGGGCTGGAATCGGTGCTTTCGGCGTGCTTGTCATTTCCATGGCCCGCAGGCAGATCTCCTGGGCAGGGTTTGTCAAATCCCTGATGGAAACCCTGAGAACCTCCTGCATGGTCCTCATGCTCATTGTCGGTGCCGTGATTTTCGGCAAATTTTTGGCCGTTACACGGATTCCCTTTGAAATTGCAGGATGGGTCAGTGACCTTCAAGTAGCACCCGTTCTGGTCATGGCTGTGGTCATCGGGATTTATTTTATCGGCGGATGCTTCATGGATTCCCTTGCCTTTATCACCCTGACCGTTCCGATTTTTTTTCCTGTTGTCATGGAACTGGGGTATGACCCCATCTGGTTTGGCCTGATTATTGTCATGACCACGGAAATGGGAGTGATCACACCGCCTGTGGGCATAAACGTGTATGTGGTCTATGGGGTGGCAAAAAACGTATTAAAACAGGAAATCCCCCTGGAAAAAATTTTCAAAGGGATTTTTCCTTTCCTGGTGGCAGTTATGGTAGGGACCTTGCTCATGATCATTTTTCCCCAGATCATTCTAATTTTGCCCAACCTCATGTATTGAAAAGGAATGGACAGACCTCCTGACACACCAGCTGTTTTTTAAGTTTTTCCAGCCTTTGGTCTGTTTCCGGCAGGATCAGGATGTCACTGTTTTTTTAAACCGTCTGGCTGGCAGTATGGTTCATTACCAACAGTGGCTTTGCCATCCCG
>VMSR01000164.1 GCA_013792075.1 Desulfobacula sp. | reverse complement strand
TTTTTCATACAAGAGCAACAATTCATCAAGAACCGTCGTAATATCCAGTGCTGCCCGTTTTTCCTGGTCTGGTTTTGAAAAAGAGAGCATCTTCTTCAACATGTCTGCCAGACGCATGATTTCAGACAAGGACATATCCAGAAGCTTCCGTCGTTTGTTGGTGGGCGATATTTCCGTTTTCATCAGCTCAAGGGTATTCATAATCCCGAACAACGGATTGTTCAGTTCGTGGGCAATCTGGGAGGTGAGCCGGCCCATGGCAGCAAGCTTTTCCGACTGAAGAAGATGCTGGCGTGCCGCAGAAAGCTCCCGCTCTGAAGTGAGCAGTTCCTTTAAATCCACAAAAATCGCCACGGATGCCAGTTCTTTTCCCTGTTCATCATAAATAATACTGGCGGACAGGTTGCCCTCAACCAGCTCACCATTCTCCTTGGTAAATGTTAAGGGGTAGGAATTGAGCCGTCCCTTTCCGCCATACCCATCATCTCTCATCATCTCCATAACTTTTTTGGAAACGTCCCTGGAGTAAATCTGCTGGATGCTCATCTTGCCCACCACCTGGTCTGCCGAATATCCGAAAACCTCTTCAGCCCCACGGTTCCACAACTTGATCCCTCCGGTCATGTCCATGGCCATAATGGCATTGGGAGAACAGGAAATGGTCTTTTCCAAAAAATCATGGGCCTCCCGGATCTGGTTTTCAATGTGTTTTCTCTGGGTCTGATCCACCACAATTCCTTCATACCCCAGGATCTTCCCATGACTGTCATACCGGACATTGCTGGTCAATAGGATATGAAGAATATGGCCGTCCCGTCTTCTCCACTGGACCTCGTAATCGACCACCTGGCCCTTTTTTTCGATATTCCGCTGGTATTCCCGTCTGTCGGCGGGCCTCAAATAAAGATCCGTGGCAAGATCCAGGGAAAGGAACTCATCTTTGTCCTGGTATCCCAGCATCTTTAACAGCGTGGGGTTCACATCCAGAAACCGTCCTTCTTTGCTGCTGATAAAGACCCCGCAGCCCACATGTTTAAACAGGCGCTGGTAGCTTTCTTTGGAGGACTTCAATTTGGCCTCCTGCTCCACGCTTCGGGAAATATCCCTGTAAATGGAAAGCTTTGAACGGGTCCCGTCCCGATTGGTCACCGGCATTTCCGACAGGGCAAATGTCTTGCCCACAGACTCAAGATAAACCTCACTGTGGTGGGTTTCATTCTTTCCAAACACCTCGTCGTATTTGCACCAGTCACAGGGTTTATTGGAATCGACCAGCACCTCGTGGCATTTTTTGCCCACCCCGTCTCCAAAATAATCCTTCATAAATTTGTTCATATATTCGACGGTAAAATCTTCGTTGACAATATAGATCCCCTCTTCAAAGGCATCCAGGGCATCCATCAATCTCGGGGTATGATCGCTCATGTAAGACTCCTTTTTTCCGATTGGGGTCGATTGGGGTCAGGTCAGATTGGGGTCAGGCCTGACTCCATATTTATATGCCTTAAATTCACAGGCAAATCAATCATTTCCGGAAGATTATCCTTTGCTTGTGCCGACATGGGACTTGAAAAGAATCTGCGTTGGCGCTATAACTTAAACCCGAAGAAAAAAATTGAGGAGATCAGGATACCGTTTTATGACAGAGACCAAACAGATCCACCATTTTGCCGCCCAGGTTTACTACGAGGACACGGATCATTCAGGGGTGGTTTACCATGCCAATTATCTAAAATTTTTTGAGCGGGCCAGGGAAGATGTTATCGGTGTAAAAATTCTTGCCCGCATGTGGCATGAAAACAAAATCGGTTTTGCCGTTTACAAAACAAGTTTAGGGTTCCATGACGGCGCCGTATTCGGCGATCTTCTGGATATCCGGACCACCTGGGAAAAACAGGGAGATTATCGCATTGTTTTTTCCCATGAAGCATGGCGGCCGGAAGGAAAAAAACCGGCGGTCTCCTGTTCCCTGGAACTGGTCTGCCTGGATTCCGAAAAAAAACTTGTGCCCATCCCGGACCTTGCATTCCTGGAATAACCATTGATTTTCACCCTCCATATGGGCAGCAGGAAAAATTATTTTTACACAAACAATTTACTGAATTTTTTTGTTTTTTATTGACAAATCGGTTGGTTTCTTTTAAAGAAATTCCTACAATTTTAGTAGGAAATTATCCGGCAAGATATTGCAAGGATAACTGAACAATAATTTTTAATGTCAACCAGGGGATCGGGTTATGTTAAGACAAAGACCGTTTCGGCTGTTGTTTGCAACAATGGCAGTTTTGTTTTTATTTCCTTTAATCGCTTTTACCAGTGTGAAAATCATGGACGATTCCGGCGAAAAACGGCCCGATATCCTCACCATTGATATTCCGTCCTCTCCGGACCACAAAGACATGCCGGCGGTTAAATTCAAGCATGACATGCACACCCAGGCAGTTGAGGGCCAATGTGCCAAATGCCATGAAAAAAAAGAGGAGGTCACCCTTTTTAAATTCAAACGGACCGAAGATGTACCGGGCCGGAACCTTATGGATCTTTACCATGACAACTGCATCGCCTGCCATGAAGAGATAAAAAAAACAGACCAGGCAACAGGTCCCATGGAAGCTGAGTGCCGGGCCTGCCATAATGCCGATTTCAACCTGGGGTCCTCCTGGAAAAAATTAAATTTTGACCGGTCCCTTCATTTCAGACATGAAAGCGCCAAAGAAATCCCCTCAACTGTTCAATCCGAAGAGACAAATTGCAATGCCTGCCACCATAATTACAATGAAAAAACCAAGGCGATCTTTTACCAGAAAGGTGACGAAGGCGCCTGTGTATATTGTCATAAAGAAACTGCCAAAGACGGCATCCGGTCTGACCGGAACGCAGCCCACGATTCCTGTGTGGCCTGTCATCTGAAACTCACCGAAAAAAAGATACAAACCGGTCCCGTTGATTGTAAAGGCTGTCATGAACAGGCCGGTCAGGAAAAAATAAAGGTGGTAAAAGAGGTTCCAAGAATTCCGCGGAATCAGCCCGATGCCGCACTGCTGACCGGATGGACAATCCTGGGGTCTGACACGGCGGAAAATAAAAAAATGGTTGCCCAGTATATGGATCCTGTGGCCTTTGATCATAAATCCCACGAAGAAAGGACACAAACCTGTAAAGCCTGCCACCATGAAACCTTGAAGAAGTGTGATTCCTGCCACACCGATAAGGGAGATGAAAAAGGCGGTTATATAAAACTTGCCCAGGCCATGCACAGTGCCGATAAACCCCAAAGCTGCCTGGGCTGTCACAACGAACTTAAAAAAGCCAAAGACTGTGCCGGTTGTCATTTCCAGATGTCCGACAAGGCCTTTAAAGAAAATGCCTGTGCATCCTGTCACAATGTGGATGCCAAAACCCAGCCCATGGACCTTCTTGCGGACAAAAAAGCCTCCGCCAATCTGGCACAGGCTGTACGCCAAAACCAGGCAACCCCCTACGCAAAAGTTGATCTGGATAAAATACCGGAAACAATCTCCATTAAAACCATTGCAGATGAATACAAACCCAGTCAGTTCCCCCACCGGATGGTGGTCAAGGCAATTTTTGAACGGGCGGGCAAGAACAGCATGGCAAAAGCTTTCCATGGAAATGAACTGACCCTGTGCATGGGATGTCACCATAACAGCCCGGCCACCCTGACCCCACCCAAGTGTGCTTCCTGCCATGGAAAAACACCGGATCTGGACACGGGAAAACCGGGACTTAAAGGGGCATACCATGGCCAGTGCATCACCTGCCACCAGAAGATGGAAGTGAAAAGCGTAGTGCCGACAGATTGTATTAAATGCCATGAACTGAAGGCGTCGTAAAACGAGCGCCATGAAAATAGATGCCATGAACAAAACAATAAAAAATATTTGTAGACAATAAAGGTGGATTTATGGCCATTTCCCGAAGAAAGTTTCTTGGCTGCATAACCGCAGCACTTGGAACGACCACAGGTGCCGGGGCAATCGCCCATGCCGCATCAAACAAACAGTTTACAGGGTATCCCGACAGTTTCGGCGTCCTCCATGATGCCTCAAAATGTATCGGATGCCGAAAATGTGAGCTTGCCTGCAATACGGTGAATTCACTTGAAAAACCGGAAAAACCCTTTGATGACCTCACCCTGTTGGATGAAAAAAGAAGGACCGGAGAAGCCACCTTTACCGTGGTAAATAAATTTGGCTCCCATTTTGCCAAAATCCAATGCAACCATTGCCAGGAACCTGCCTGTGCATCGGCCTGCTTTGTAAAGGCCCTGAAAAAAGATCCGTCCGGGGCCGTTGTCTACGACGAATCCTTGTGCGTG
>VMSR01000151.1 GCA_013792075.1 Desulfobacula sp. | reverse complement strand
CCTTAATCCTCCTGTCCAATTACCTGGAGCGGAAAATGGCGGTTTAGCCGGGACTGTTAAGGCAGGGCCGGGGATCAACCGGGCTTACCTTCCCCAAAGGACAAGTGGGATAACAACATAGACATACTGGAAAAAAACAGATGATCGAATTTAAAGATGTAAACAAATGGTATGGCAAGCTGCATGTGTTAAACAATATCAATTTAAAGATAGAAAAAGGCGAAGTACTGGTCATTTGCGGGCCCAGCGGTTCTGGAAAGTCTACCCTGATCCGGTGCATCAATCGCCTTGAGAAGATCCAGAAAGGGGAGATCATGGTCAACAAAATCCCCGTTCACCAGAGATCCACCAACCTGACCCGCCTGCGGGCGGAGATCGGGTTCGTGTTCCAGCAATTCCATTTGTATCCCCATATGACGGTACTGCAGAACATCATGCTGGCCCCGGTGAATGTCAAGCACATGGCCAAAAGCCAGGCCAGACAAATTGCCATGGACAAACTGGTCCAGGTGGGGCTGACGGAAAAAGCAGACGCTTACCCGGCACAGCTTTCCGGCGGCCAGCAGCAGCGGGTGGCCATTGCCAGGGGGCTTGCCATGTCCCCTGAAATCATGCTCTTTGACGAGCCCACCTCTGCCCTGGATCCTGAAATGATCGGTGAGGTTTTGGATGTAATGGTCAATCTGGTGTCCGAGGGCATGACCATGTGTGTGGTCACCCATGAAATGGGGTTTGCCAAAAAAGTTGCCGACCGGGTGTTGTTCATGGATGAGGGCAAAATCATCGAAACCGGCACCCCGACCCAGTTTTTTGACAACCCCAAAACCGAACGGGCCGCTGATTTTATCGGCAAGATTTTAACCCATTAATTCAATAAGAACCATGTCAGCAATTGGTAAAAAAGGGGGTATTATGAACCTGGACAGGTTGCCGCGATTTGAATTGGCGCAATTTCCAACACCCATCCATTATCTCAAAAAATTGACAGCGTCCTGCCAGGGTCCTGACATCTATATGAAACGGGACGATCTGACCTGTCTGGGAATGGGGGGCAATAAAACCAGGAAGCTGGAATTTCTCATTGGCCAGGCGCTGACAGACGGGGCCGATACCCTGGTGACGGCCGGCGGCATCCAATCCAACCACTGCCGTCTCACGGCAGCGGCCGCATGCAAAGCAGGACTTGCCTGTGACCTGGTCTTAAGCGGCACAGCACCACAGGTTCCCAACGGAAATCTGCTCCTGGACAAAATCTTCAGGGCACGGGTCCATTTTTGTGACAGAGAGGACCGGGAGAAACAGCTCGTCCAGGTGGCAGACGACTTGAGGTCCAAGGGGAAAAAACCCTTTGTCATCCCCGTGGGCGGGTCCAACGCCATCGGCTCCGTGGGCTATGTTACCGCCATGGCCGAACTGAAACCCCAGCTTGCTGCCATGGACCTTGCGCCGGCTGCCATTGTTTTTGCCTCAAGTTCCGGCGGCACCCAGGCAGGGCTTAGCCTGGGCGCAAAGATCACAGGTTTTGCAGGCGATATCCTTGGCATCAGCATAGACCAGGTCAAAACAGGAGAAGACGCCTTCTTGCCCGTCCTGGAATCCATTGCCAATGAAACAGCCCGGAGAATCGGCAGCGACAGGATCCTGACCCAGGCAGACTTTTTCCTTAATTGTGATTATCTGGGGGCAGGGTATGCAAAGCCGGGAGATATGGAATTCAATGCCATTGAAGCCCTGGCCCAACAGGAAGGGATTCTTTTGGGACCCGTTTATACGGCCCGGGCCATGGGCGGTCTTTTGGATCTGATCCAAAAAAAAGTGTTTACCCGGGACCAGTCCGTATTGTTCTGGCACACCGGCGGCACGCCCGAATTGTTTGCCTGGGCAGACCGGTTTTAAATGCGTATACTTTAAGGAAAACCATTTTGGGTTTACAGACGTTTATCAATTTTTATTTAAAGATTTTTTTTATTCTTACGCCTTTTTTTGTGCTTTCCGCCTTTCTCTCCCTTACCAGAGAGTTCCAGGATTCCGAAAAGAAGCGGATCGCCATCAAGGTGACCACTGCGGTGATGATCAGTTCGTTTGTGATCTATCTGTTCGGGAAGTATATTTTTCAATTGTTCGGAATTACCCTGGACGCCTTTAGAATTGGTGCCGGCACCATCCTGTTTTTGTCCGCCTTGTCCATGATATCGGGCAGCACGGATACGGCAAGTCAGGGCGGCAATCGTGATATTGCCGTTGTTCCCCTGGCATTGCCAATGACAGTGGGTCCCGGCGTCATCGGGGTGCTTCTTGTGATGGGTGCCGAAGCCGGCTCCCTGATTGAAAAGCTCATCATCGGGGCAGCCCTGTTTCTTGCCGTGGTGACCGTGGGAATCATCCTCTACCTTTCAACCGGTGTGAAGCGCCTGATCGGCGAACAGGGGCTGGTGATCCTTCCCAAGATTACAGGGTTATTTGTATCGGCCATTGCGGCCCAGATCATTTTTACCGGGATTTTAAATTTTCTGAAACCTATCTAAGGGAGCGTGCCGCCTGAAGGGTCAAAGATAACTGCGACCGCATTTAAAATGCGGACCGGCAATTGTTTGTGTCTTGCCCTTTGTCCGTATTGCTGATATTTATTTTAGTTTTACGCACAAGACAAAGAGGAAGCAGCATGTTGTTTAAGAGCGTCGCAGATGTTCAGACCCGAATGGAGCAGGCAGGGTATATTCCGTCACAGGAAATTTCAACCATTGTCTTTTTGGCCCAGGAAACCCAGAAACCGGTTCTGATCGAAGGGCCGGCAGGGGTCGGCAAGACAGAACTTGCCAAGTGCATTGCCGCCTGTCTGGAACGACAAATGATCCGTTTGCAGTGCTACGAAGGCCTGGATGAGTCAAAAGCCCTATATGAATGGGCCTATGCCAAGCAATTGCTCTACACCCAGATGCTCAAGGAAAAAATAAATGATGTCATCTCTGACACAGCCAGTCTTGCCCAGGCGGTGGATGAGATCGCCCGCCACGAAGATGCCTTTTTTTCAGATAGATTCCTCCAGACCCGGCCGCTTCTTTCGGCAATCACTTCACCGGATCCCGTGGTGTTGCTCATTGACGAAGTGGACAAGTCCGACCCTGAATTTGAAGCCTTTTTGCTTGAGCTGCTCTCTGATTTCCAGGTCACCATTCCCGAGCTTGGCACCATTGCCGCCAAAAGCCGTCCCTTTGTGGTGCTCACCTCCAATAATTATCGGGATATGAGCGATGCCCTGAAACGGCGCTGCATTCACCTGTATATTGATTATCCGGCCATTGAAACGGAAAAAGAAATAGTGCGGCTGAAAATTCCCGGGATAGAGGAACGATTACTGGACAAAGTGGTTCAGACCGTGGCCAGAATCCGGCAACTGGATTTGAAGAAAAAACCCTGTATTTCCGAAACCCTGGACTGGGCAAGGTCTTTGATGATTCTTCAACAGGATGAAATTACAGAAGACGTAATTTTCAGGACCTTAAACACCCTGTGCAAGCACAAGACCGATTATGGGGTGGTCCGGGCGAATATCGGGCAGTTGATAAAGGCCTGATCGTTCTATGGTCAATCTGATCTTAAAATTTGTGTCCTGCTGCAGGGCGGCCGATATGCGGATATCCACGGCAGAAGTGATTGATTGCCTCAGCCAATTGGAGATCATGGATACCTGTGAGGAACCCTTGTTCCAAACAATATTACGGGCCAATTTTGCCAAAAGCCGCAGGGAACAAGGGGTTTTTAACAGACTGTACCATCTTTTCTTCCATGAAATGCCGTCGGGCCTGAATCCGGAATCTCTCTTTTCGGAAGAAATTCAGGCCGGTCAATCCCAGGCGCCAGAACCCTCAATGAACGAGCTTCTTCGTCAGTTGAAAGAGAGCCAGGACGATACCCACCATACCCAAAACCAGGGGGACACACTTGACCGGGCGTTAATGGCGTTTCTGGGCGGCAGCCCCCTTCCGTTTATCGAAGCGGTCCAGAAAATTCACACCCAAGATGAGCAGGCCAGCCCCTTGTTTAAGTCAAACCTGGGTCAGCTGTCCAGCCGTCTGGATATCATGCTCAGGATCAACCGCCTCAAAACGCAGATGGTGCAGTTTCTGGGGTCCAATAACGCCTGGGCAGAGAAGGATGTCCCCAGTGTTACAGCGGCGGTGAACCGTCGACTGGACAAGGCCCTTGAATTTTTGAACACAGAGCCCCGCCCTGACAATGCAGGACTTCGGGAAACAGGGAGCCATACCCTTCATTATAAAACCCTTGGCCAGATTCCGTTTTCCAACCTGACCCTGGAAGAAATAAAAGCTGTTAAAGAGATCATAGACAAACTGGTCAGAAAACTGGAGGAAATTACCTCCCGAAGGTTTTCTGCTGCCAGCCGGGGGGTGGTGGATGTGAAAAAAACCATTCAGCGGTCTGTGAAATATCTGGGGGTGCCCGTTGAAATCGTGCACAAGGCCAAGCCTTTGCGCAAGGGGAAGATCGTTGCCCTCTGCGATGTCTCAGGTTCCGTCTGGTCAACGGCCAGGTTCATGCTCAATATCTTATATTCCCTTAAGACCTGTTTCAGCCGGGTGAAAAGCCATGTGTTCATTGACCGCACCTTTGATGTTACCTCTTTTTTTATGTCCCATGACGCCAATGAGGCCATCAAGCGGATTCTAAATGATACCCGGATCAATTATAATGCCAGAACCGATTATGGTATGGCCTTTCAGCAGTTTCGGGACCATCATTTCCAGGAGCTGGATAAAAAGACCACCCTGATTATTATCGGGGATGCCCGGTCCAATTACTATAATCCCAGGGAACCTTTGCTGGAAGCCATGCGGGATCGCTGCAGGCGTCTTATCTGGCTCAATCCCGAGCAGGAAAAATTTTGGGGAACCGGGGACAGCGAAATGCTTAAATACCGGGACCATTGCAATGAGGCCCGGGCCTGCGGCAACCTGAACCAGCTCATGGCATTTATTGAAGCCCTGGTCCTTTAAGTCTTTGGGGATGGACTAAACCACCAGAGGGAGGGAACCATGGAAATAAAGCGTTCTGTTTGTACCATTGAAAAACAATTTTTCGAATTTGCCCATGCCCATATCAGACCCCTCACCGGCCTGGGGACGCTGACCGTTTTTCCAGAAGCGCTTTGGGAAAAAATGGGGGCCCAAAATTTGTTGAACCCGGTCCTGTTCAAAGGCAAGGGCTTGGCGGCCAATTCCTGCCTGGCCATTACCCGGGCCGGCAGGGCGCTGGTCCATGGGGGGGGCAATCTTGGCATGGCCCTGTCCTGGATGGTCCACCACCTGGCAGCCCGGTCCCTTTCTTTTTCCGGGGATGCCACGGATGGCCAAAAACTTCAAGCGGTGCCTGGCCCCCTGGGCAGCGCCATTGCCAAAGGAAAGGCCACGGTTAGTTTTGCCGTGTCTGAACCCGGTGCCGGAGCCCACCCCAAATATATGGCGGCCACCGCGACACAGAGCAAAGCCGGCTATGTCCTGAACGGTGAAAAAATTTATCTCACAAACGGGCCCATTGCCCATGCCTTTGTGGTCATTGCCGTGACCGGGGTTGATGAAGGGGGAAAGAAATTGTTTTCCGCATTTCTTGTCCCAAAAGCGTCCAGGGGACTGACCGTTTTGCCGCCCATGGAAATTGGATTTTTTAATCCCTCCCCCCATGGCAGCATTTGTATGAAAGAGTGCAGGGTGCCGGACAAGGCCCTTCTTGGGAGAAAAGACCATGCCCATAAGGACAGGGTCCTTGCCTTTCGACAAATTGAAGATGCGGCCATGACGGGCCCTGTCACCGGTGCCATGGCCTTTCTTCTGGAGGCTTTGGCCCGTAAGATGGCCAATCAGGCAACCACAGCGGATGGGGACGTCAAACGGCTCGGGGGGCTGGCCGTGATGATGGAAACGGCTGAACTTTTGTCCTGTACCGCAGCCGCTGGGGTGGATGACCGGGCTTTTGATTCCGGCCCGCAGGCACTTCTCCTGGCGTTTAAAAATATCGTCCGTGAGTTTGTGGCAGCCATAGGGGAGCTTATGGACAACCCAAGCATGACTTTACCGGATCCCTGCGGCATTCTGATCCATGATTTGACATCCTCAGCCCGAATCGGCGCCAGCATCTCCCAGATCCAGCAAGTGAAACTCGGCCGGACAATTCTTAAAAAATACCTGTAAAATCGGAATTTATATAGTTCAACATTATTTAGATTGACAAAATAAAAGTTGAACCATATAAAATTCATAAACCCTAATGGGATTACCCTTACAAAAGGTTCGCCATGGCATTAAACAAAACGCAAATTCGAAAAAAAAATATTATTGAGACAGCCACACGGGTATTTGCCCAGAGAGGCTTCCAGGAAGCCACCATCACTGAAATTGCCAAAGAGGCAAAAGTTTCGGAAGCTTCTATCTATGAATATTTTTCAACCAAGGAAGGATTGTTATTTTCCATTCCCGCAGAATCAAGCCATACTCTTTTTGAGCTCATGGCCTTTCATTTAAAATTGATCCGGGGGGCTGCCAACAAGCTTCGGGCCATTGTTTTTCTTTTCATGGACTCCTACCAGAGCAACCCGGATTTTGCAGCGGTTCTCATGTTGTTTTTAAAGCACAATAAAAAATTTCTGGACACAACCGGTCACCACGCCATCAAAGACGGGATCAAGCAGATTACCCGGGTCATTGAAGAGGGGATTGAAAACAATGAATTCAGGAAGGATCTGAATCCGTATCTGACAAGGTCCATGATCCTGGGAACCATAGAGCATCTGGTGACCAACTGGGTCATGACCGGCAAGCCGGAAAACCTTACCGAATTTGTGGACCCCATGATTGACAGCATTATCCAGGGGATCGAGGCAATGCCGAAACCATCGGCCTAGCTGCGCTGTTTCCTGAATATAAAGTTAACCCAAATTTAAAGGAGATAGACATGAAACAGAATCTGCGGTACGAGGATAAACCCTGGCTCGGGTTTTACGATGAGGGGGTTCCGGAATTCATTGAATTTGAGACCTGTCTGCTCCATGAGTTCCTTGAAAGGAACTGCCAAAGAAGTCCCGACCGAGCTGCCTTTGTTTTCCAGGGGTATGCGATCAGTTTCAAGGAATTCAACGATATGGCCAATGGATTTGCCGCTTTTCTCCAGGACAAGGGGGTGAGAAAAGGGGATGCGGTGGCCATCCTTCTGCCCAATGTGATTCCCTGCCCTGTTGCCTTTTATGCCATCCTGAAAATCGGAGCCATTGCCGTGATGAACAACCCCTTGTATGCGGACAGGGAGCTGAGCCACCAGTTTAACGATTCCAACGCTCTCCATTTGATTACCCTGGACCTTCTGGCCAACCGGATGATTGATCTTCGGCCCCAAACAAAAATTAAAACCATTGTCGTTACCTCCATCGGCGATTATCTTCCCTTTCCCAAAAACATTTTGTTTCCCCTGGTGGGCAAGCGTAAAAAACTGGCAGCCACGGTCAAGCAGGCCCCGGATGTGTACAAATGGAAACAGGTTGTCCGGCAATATGGGGGGGCAGTCCCAGCGCCTGTGACAGGGGGCATCAATTTTGAGGATGTGGCCATGTACCAGTATACCGGCGGGACCACCGGAGTTTCAAAGGGGGCAGTGCTTACCCATGGCAATTTGAGCAAGCAGACCCAGCAGATCAATTCCTGGCTGCCGGAGTTTAAGGACAGCACCGATGAAGTGATGCTGGGTGCCCTGCCATTTTTTCATGTGATGGGACTTACCGTGTCCATGAATTTTGCCATCGCTAAAGGATGGACCAATATTCTGGTGCCCAAACCCCAGCCAGAACCCTTATTGGAGGCCATGGAAAAATTTAAGCCCACAGTGGCTCCCCTGGTTCCCACCATGTTCATCGGCATCTTAAACCATCCGGGGGTTGAACGTGCCGATTTAAGCTCCATCAAGACCTGTGTGTCCGGAAGCGCCCCCCTTCCCCTGGAGGTGATCCGGGGGTTTGAGGAAAAAACAGGGTCCATTATCATCGAGGCCTTTGGCATGACGGAATCATCCCCTGCCACCCATGTCAATCCCTTTGGAAAGGGAAAGCGAAAGGTGGGCAGCATCGGGGTGCCCCTTCCGGACACCCTTTGCAGGATTGCAGACCTGGAGGATCCCACAAAAAACATGCCGGTAGGGGAACCGGGAGAACTGCTGGTCCAGGGGCCCCAGGTCATGAGGGAATATTGGAATATGCCCGAAGAAACGGCGACCACCATCGTCAACGGGTGGCTGCACACGGGAGACATCGCTTATATGGATGAAGACGGGTATTTTTTTATTGTGGACCGGAAAAAAGACATGATCATTTCCGGCGGGTATAATGTCTATCCCCGGGATATTGACGAGGTGCTGTTTGAACATCCCAAGGTGCAGGAAGCCTGCGCCATCGGCATCCCCCACCCAAGCCGGGGGGAACAGGTTAAGGCCTTTGTGGTATTGGTTCCTGGGCAGACGGCAACTTGTGAAGAAATAATTGCCTATTGTTCGGGGAAACTTGCCAAATATAAGCTTCCCACCCAGGTGGAATTTATTGAAGAACTGCCCAAGACCAATGTGGGCAAGGTGCTGAGAAAAGATTTAAGAGCCAGGGAACTTGCCCAAAGGAGTTAAAATGTATACCCATCTGTTCAGTCCCATCGCTATCAATGGCAGAGAAATCAGAAACCGGATTGCCTATCCCTCTCTGGGGCTGTTGTATTCCTATGACACCAAACTCAATGACCGGTATTATCACTTCTATGACGAGATTGCCCGGGGCGGGGCCGGCATTGTGACCATCGGTCCTGTGGGGGTGGATTTTATCGGGGCGGGGTTTGTTCCCCTGTCCCTGGCCCGGGATGAGGCCATTGCGTCCTTTGCCAAGGCTGTTCGGATGATAAAGGCCAGGGGGGCCAGTCCCTGGATTCAGCTTTTCCATGGGGGTGCCTATACCCATCCCTTTCTCATCAACAATGACACGCCCATGGCGCCGTCTGCCGTATTTTCAAATTATTCCAAGACCACCCCCCGGGAGATGAGCCTGGAAGATATCAAAGGGGTTCAGGGGGCATTTGCCGATGCGGCACAAAGGGCCAGGGAAGCCGGGTTTGAGGGGGTGGAGATCATCGGGTCTGCCGGGTATCTGATCACCCAGTTTTTATCCCCTTTGAAAAATCTGCGGCAGGATGAATACGGGGGCAGTTTTGAAAACAGGGTTCGGTTTCCCCGGCAGATCATCGAAATGGTCCGGGATCGGGTGGGGCCGGATTTTCCCATTGGCGTGAGAATGGCGGGCAATGATTCTGTGCAGGGCTCTACAAGTGATGACCTGACCCCGGAGATTGCCAGGGTCTATGAAAGGGCCGGAGCCAATGTGCTCAATGTCACCGGCGGCTGGCACGAATCCAGGATTCCCCAATTGCCCATGGAACTGCCCCGGTCCGGTTTTTCTTTTCTGGCCATGAATATCCGCCAGGCGGTTTCCATTCCGGTGATGGCATCCAACCGGATTGCAACCCCGGACCAGGCGGAAAAGATTCTTCGGGACGGCCAGGCAGACATGGTGAACCTGGGACGGGTGCTCATTGCCGACCCTTTCTGGCCGGCCAAGGCAAAAGCGGGCAAAGCCTGTGAGATCAGGCCCTGTGTGGCCTGCTCACAGGGATGCACAGATGAATTGTTCAATGGCAGGCCGGTCTCCTGTATCGGCAATGCCAGGGCCGGATTTGAAGGGGAACGCAAGATCAAAAAGACAGCCTCTCCCAAGCAAATAATGGTGGTGGGAGCAGGCGTGGCCGGTCTTGAAGCGGCCATAACGGCCAAGCAGGCAGGCCATGGGGTAGCTATTTATGAAAAGGCCCCGGATATCGGGGGGCAGATATGGATTGCGGCGGCTCCTCCCCATAAACAGGAATTGCTGGAATTTATCCGGTACTATGGGGCAATGGTAAAAAAACATGCAATTCCCGTTCATTTGAATACCTGTGTGGACCTGGATCTGATTCAAAAGATCAACCCGGACCATCTGATCATTGCCCAGGGGGCTGCTCCCCTGGTTCCGCCCATTGACGGGACCGATGACCTGTGTGTGTGCTCGTCCTGGGAGGTTTTAAAAGAAAATCCCTGTCTGGGCAAGCGGGTGGCGGTTATCGGCGGCGGGGCAGTGGGCCTTGAAACTGCCTTTTTTGCGGCCAAAAAAGGGACGCTTTCACCGGAAATGCTTCAGTTTCTGATGACCTACGAGGCCCTGGAAATGGACAGAATCCGGCACTATATGTTCAACGGCGCCTCCCGGGTCACGGTATTTGAAATGCTGGAAAAAGCAGGCCAGGATGTGGGCAAATCCACCCGATGGATCCTCATGAACAATCTGGATCGGTACGGGGTGAAAATCAATACCGGCTCAAAGGTGGTTTCCATTAAAGCGGGTGTGGTGACCTATGAACGAGAAGGAAAAAGATGCGAGGAAACATTTGACACCGTGATCCTGGCCTCGGGTTCACGGCCGGTCCAAACCCTGGAAGAAAAGATCCGGGATCTGGATATCCCCTATTCCGTCATCGGGGACTGTGTACGCCCCGGAAAAATAAATGATGCCATCCACGGGGGATTTTTAGCGGCAATATCCCTTTAGGGGGAATGGGGTCATGGGGTCAGGCTTGTGTTATTGGCTTTTTTGTAAAAAGCCAATAACACAAGCCTGACCCCAGATCCTTTTTTAGACCAGGGTCATGCCCTTGTCCAGATATTTTAGGGCCAGGTCCACGTATACTTTTTTTCCGTAATTCCATAGTTCCTGGTCTTCGGGGGTCACATCCCGGACCACCTTGGCAGGATTTCCCACGGCCACCATCCGACCCGGTATTTTCTGGTTGGCCCGGACCAGGGAGCCTTCTCCCACAATGGTCCATTCACCGGTTTCGGAAAAAATGCTCAGGATGGCCCCCATGCCGATGACCGAAAAATCACCGATCATAGTTCCGTGTAGAATGGCCCCGTGCCCCAGGGTTACGCTTTTGCCGATGCGATACAGGCCCGTGGGCGGGGAGTGGATCACCACGGCTTCTTCCACGGCCGTGCCGTTTCCGATTTCAATGCGGCCGTAATCTCCCCTGAGAATGGCCCCGTGTCCCACATAACAATTGTCGCCAATCACCACATCCCCTATGACCTGGGCGGTTTCACTCACATAGCTGTCCCTGCCGATCACAGGCCGTTTTCCATCAAATTCAAAAAGCATGGTGTCTCCTCATTGGGCTGCAAAAATTAAAATCCATAGGTTTTGGTGATGATTTCGCTCATGATTTCACTGGCGCCGCCGCCGATGGAAATCAGGCGCGAATCCCTGAACATGCGGGAGATTCTCATTTCGTTCATGAAACCCATGCCCCCATACATCTGAAGGCAGCCGGAGGAGGCTTCATTTAGTAAATCTCCTCCCAATAATTTTCCCATGGAGATTTCCCTTGTAACGTCCTGACCGGCCATTTTCATGCGCACGATATGGTAGGTCAGCTGCTGGAGACTCTCGGCCTGGGCCAGCCAGTGTGCCAGGCGGTGGCGCAGGACCTGTTTTTTGATCAGGGGTTTGCCGAATACAATTCTGCCCTTTAAATATTCAATGGTTTCAAAAATCATCTCCTTAACGCTCACATAGGTGAGGGGCATTACACTGAAGCGTTCGTGCTGGAATTGCTGCATCTGCTGGATAAAGCCTTCCCCTTCGATGCCGATGAGGTTTTCGGCCGGTATTTCCATGTTGTCAAAATACAGCTCTGCCGTATCGGAACTTCGCATCCCCAGCTTGTCCAGTTTTTTGGAGACCTTAAAGCCGGGCAGGTTTGTGGGGACCACAAAAAGGCTGAAACTGTGGTAGCCCGGTGCGTCGCTTGTCCTTGCCAGGAGGGTGAGAAAATCGGCCTGGAGTCCGTTGGTGATATAGGTTTTGGATCCGTTGAGCAGATAATGGTTCCCCTGTTTTACGGCCGTCGTTTTCAAGGCAGCCACATCAGATCCGGCATCGGGTTCGGTCACGGCAATGGCAGCCACCATCTCCCCTTTCAGGGCTGGTTTTAAATAGGTTTGTTTCAAATACTCGGACCCGAACTCGGCAATGGCAGGCGTTGCCATGTTTGACTGGACCGAGATGGCCATGGGAACGCCCCCGCATTTGATCCGGGCGCACTCTTCCAGCACAATGGTCTCATACCAATAATCCAGACCCTCTCCTCCGTATTTCTCATCATACCGGATGCCCAGAAACCCCAAGTCCCCCATTCGTTTGAACAAGTCATGGAGCGGCGTCATGCCAGCTTCTTCCCACTCATCCACATGGGGATTTATCTCTCTATTGACAAAATCCCTGACAGCCTTGCGAACCAGTTCATGCTCTTTGTTAAAATAAATTTCACTTCCCATTTTATATTTTTCCTCATTTATTTTAGGTGGTTAATCAATTTATTTGTTCTCATCCTGAGTAAGGGACAAGGGGGCATCTATGGTTTTGGCCCTCAGGTATTCCCCCAGGGTTTTGGCCTGGGGATCGCTTCTCATGGAAGCTGCCACCCCATGTCCCAAAAGGCCTTTGACATAAAAATTTAACGCCAGAAGGTTGGGCAGTTCGTATCTCTCAATTTCAAAGGCGCCCAGGTCGGGCAAAAGCGTTTTTAATCGGTCAATGGTTAAGAATTCGGATAAAAATGAAAATTTTTGACTGTCTTTGGCCCAGACCCCCAGGTTGGCATTTCCGCCCTTGTCCCCGGACCGGGTGGCAAAGAGGCGTCCAAAGGAAATCTTTTGTGTGGGAACCCCATCAAAGGCAGATGTTTGGGTTTGATTTTGTCGGACAGTCTCCTTGGATTCAGGAGTGTCATTTTGAACTCCGGGTGGTTCAATCTCAAAGATTTCGTCTTTTACATGGACCTGTTGCCGGATGCAGTTGTTTTTGACCAGGCAGGGCCAGTGGCGAATGGCCGGGGACCCCTGGGAGGGGGGAGCTGTCAGGGTAAATCCGGGAATACTGGCCAGGGCCATTTCCACCACTTTGCCGGAAAATAATTTGCCTACCTTGCCGGCATCCGGGTCCATGACAGAGATGCGAAGGTGGGCAAAGGCCAGGTCATTATCATCTGGATTTTCCTTGTCCGACCGGACAAGCTGGGTTTGAACTTGCGCAAACTGGTTTTTTCCCCCCAACAGATCAAACAGGGTTTCTTCAACAAGGGCAGCCTTTTTTTCAATATCCAGGCCCGTGAGCACCACGGTCATGGTATTGCGATGGCCCCATAGGGTGTTGATACAGACCTTTGTTTTGTCCGTGGGCGGGTCCCCTTTTGTATTGGAAATAAGGACCCGGTCCTTTCCCTGTTCTGATATTTCAAGGGTGTCAAACCGCGTCGTGACATCCGGGGTGAGATATGCGGGTGTGCGGATTTCATACATTAGCTGGGCCGTGACCGTTCCCTTTGATACCAGCCCGCCGGTATTGGGATGCTTGGTGATCACAAAGGAGCCGTCTTCGTGCATCTCGGCAATGGGAAATCCCATGTTTTTATAGGAGGGTATTTCATCCATGAACGAATAGTTGCCCCCGGTGGCCTGGGTACCGCACTCAATAATATGTCCGGCAGCATAGGCACCGGCAAGTTTGTCCCAGTCATTTTCCTTCCACTTGAATTTCCATGCACAGGGGCCGGATACCAGGGCGGCATCGGCAATGCGACCGCCCACCACAATGTCGGCACCCTGATTCAGGGCCCGGGTAATTCCCCATCCCCCCAGATAGGCATTGGCCGTGATGGGACTGCCCTGGGCATCCTTTAGATCCATGCCGGTGTCCAGGTGGGTGAAGGCTTCTCCTTTTGCCTGGAGTATGGGCAGATCCGGTAAGAGGTCATCTCCCGTGATGGCGGCGACTACCGGATGCAGGCCCAGGGCCTGGCCGATTCGCTCCAGTTCACTTGCCATTCCCCGGGGATTGAGGCCGCCGGCATTGGCCACGATCTTGATGCCTCTGTCCAGGCACTCGCCCATGACCGCTTCCATCTGTTCGAGAAAGGGAGTTGCATATCCTTTTTCCGGGGATTTCAATTTCATTCTGAACAAAAGGGCCATGGTCAGCTCTGCCAGGTAATCTCCGGTGAGCACGTGGATGGTTCCGCCTGTTACCATTTCCTTTGCCGCAGAGAGCCGGTCGCCTAAGAATCCGCTGCAATTGGCGATGATGAGTGTGTCCTTGGATGTATCTTTCATGGTCTTTTCTATTCTCCAATAAAAATAGGGGCTCTTTTTTCAAGAAAAGCGGTGATCCCTTCAAGGGCATCCTTTGTGGCAGCCACCTGCCCAAGTTTTAAGGCCAGGGTTTCTACGGCCTTGTCCAGGGGCATGCCTTCAACCGCGGAAAAAGCCTGTTTGCCCATGCGGATGCCCACAGGGCTTTTGGCCGCCAGGGCCATGAGTATTTCCTGGGTAGTACCTTCAAGGGTTTCTTTGGGAACCACCCGTGTGACCATACCCATTTCAAGGGCCTGGGCAGCGGTCAGCCGTTCTCCCAGAAGGATCATTTCCATGGCTTTTTTCCTGAGGACATTTCTGAAAATCAAGGCACCGATCATCATGGGGAAAAGGCCCACATTGACTTCAGGGGTGCCGAAAAGCACATCCTCCCTTGCGATGACGATGTCACAAGCCAGCATGAAACCGGTGCCTCCGGCCAGGCAATGGCCGTTGATTTTTGCCAGGGTGGGTTTGGGAAACTGGGATATCCGGGTTAAAAGTCTTGCATATTGCCCAAACATCATCGCTTTTTTATCCGGGGCTTCCCCCATGGCAGACCCCAGATCCGCCCCGGAGCAGAAAACTTTGTCCCCGGCTCCGGTCAGGCATACCGCCCTCACCTTCTGGTCCTCTTCAGCCTGGTCCAGATAGGTTAGGAAGCGTTGGATCGCATCCATGCTGATGGCGTTTTTTTGTTTTTCCCGGTTAATGGTCACCCAGGCAATATGGTTTTTTACCTCATATAATAGGTCCATGAACACTTCTCCTGTCAGGTTTCACTGGTATCTGTTTTTTCAATATCAACAAGGATGTCGCCGGGCATGACTTTGTCCCCTTCTGCCACCCCCACCCGGGTGATGGTTCCTGCATGGGGAGCGGTCAGTGATGTTTCCATCTTCATGGCCGAAACCACCACTACCACATCCCCTTTTTTCACCACATCTCCGGGCTGCACTGAAACACAGATCACCACTGCCGGCATGGGCGGGGTGACCTCCTGGGACCCTTGGTCCGGTCCTGTTTTCCGTGTTTGGGTCTGGGCCAGCTTGTCCGTGTCCTGGATGAAGAACCGCTCCCCGTTCAGAAGGATTGTTTTGCCATCTGCCTGGTTTTCGATCCAGGCATTGATCTGTTGTCCGTTGACCACCAATTGCACCTGGTGGTCCGAAACCCGCCCATAACGGACCTGGTCATAATTGATCGGGTCATGACCGATTTTCTCAATGGTCGCGGTCATGCGGTTCTCCTGATCGAGTGTCAGGTCTACGGCAATGGTCTTGTCTTTTGTCTGTAATTTATATTCCATGCATATTTCCTTGTATTGGCAATCCGTAAGGTTATAAATTCCAATTGCCCAGTGTCTGAAACAAACCAAGGTCTTGTCTATTTTCACCCCTGCCGGGTGTCTTTATTTCCTTTTGGCAGAGTTCATCCACGATAAAGGCAAGGCAGGCCAGGTTCAGGTTTTTTTGGGCCGGCTTCCAGTCGGAAAAATGGGTGTCAATGAAATTGGTAAACACATCTCCTTTTCCAAAGGGAACCGATGCCAGGACATCCGCGAGAAAATCAATGGGGGTTCTGATCCCCAGGATTTGATAGGCGCTTAAGGCCTTGATCATTTTGGCAATGGCCTGGTCCCGGGTTTCTGCGTGGACAACCAGTTTTGACAGGATCGGGTCATACTCCATGGGCACAGTGCAGCCGGAATAAACCCCTGCGTCATTTCTGATTCCAGGTCCCGTGGGTTCTTTAAAGAAAGTGATCTTGCCGGGACTTGGGAGAAAATTATTCGCCGGGTCCTCGGCATAGATCCGGCACTCGATGCTATGGCCCCTGGCAGTG
>VMSR01000207.1 GCA_013792075.1 Desulfobacula sp. | reverse complement strand
TTTTTTAAAAAATTCAGATTTGGGTGACCTCATTTTTCGTGTTAAATATTTTTTTCATCGTTCTGTTGAATTTTTCATCGATTCCATCATGGCCCAGTCACCGACACATACTCTTGAGAGTTTACCAACAGCCCACCCCTAAAGCAAGCGCAGATTACAACTGCGTTTCCGGGTTAGGATTGTTTTTTTCTTCCATCGGCGTCAATGCGTTTAAATGCCTTGCCCGGAAAAAAACAATAGGGGCACTCTTTGGGGGGGGGTATTTTCATAATGAACATGCCCGCAGATTCGGCAACGCCAGATCTTTCCTCGTTTACGGCCGGCACTCGGTTTTTTAGATGGATTCTGCTCATAGTGAATGGGCAGATCCTCCATTGCCGGCATGACAGGCGTGTAGCCGCCCATGACAGTCCCGGCAACCACCATTCTCTGAATTTCGCTGGTCCCTTCATAAATTCTGAGCAGGCGGGTGTCCCGATACAGTTTTTCCACAGGAAACATCTTGGTGTATCCGTATCCGCCTAAAATTTGCAGGGCTTCATCCACCACCTCAATACAGGCTTCTGTGGCATAAAATTTTGAAATGGAGGCATTCAGAGTCGGATCAATCCCCTTGTCAGATTCCCAGGCAGCTTTTAATACCAGCAGTCTGGAGGTCTCGATTTTTTGATACATATCCGCCAATTTAAACTGAATCGCTTGATTGTTGCCGATTTTTTGACCAAAGGCCTGGCGTTTTTTCGCGTAATCCAGAGCATATTCCATGGCGGATCGGGCGGCCCCAATGGCAAATGCGCCGATAACAGGTCGTGTTCGGTTAAAGGTTTTCATGGCCAGAACAAAGCCTTCACCCGGAGGGGCCAGGACATATTCCTTGGGAACCCTGACATTCTCAAAGTGGACCCCCACCGTGTTGGAGCATTTTTGTCCCATTTTCGGGATAGGCCGGCCCACTCGCACGCCGGGCCAGCGTCGATCGATAAAAAAGGCACAGATACCTTCATGCTTTTTTTCCGGATCAGTGGTTGCAAAAATAGAGTAATAATCGGCTATTCCGCCATTGGTTACCCAATACTTGGTTCCGTTGAGAATAAAATCGTCTCCATCGGGCTTGGCCATGCAACGGATGGCAGACACATCTGAGCCGAGGGTGGGTTCAGATGTTGCAAAGCTGATCAGTTTAAATTCCTTGGCAAACCGGGTGAGATATTTTTTCTTCAATGGCGCATTGGCGGACAGAATAAGGGGTTCCATTCCCAGGGAATTATCAAAAATGGAGGTTGCCGTTCCCGGGCAGGCGGCTGAAATCTCCTCTGAGATAATACAGCCCTCAATAATGCCAAGTCCATTTCCCCCATATTCAACCGGGATATCGCTGTGTGACAGGCCTTGGTCAAAGGCCTTTTTCAGAATATGCACCGGGGTTTCATCTTGGGTGTCATAATACCAGGCTTCGGGAAGCACCTGCTCAAGGGCAAAGGTCCGGGCTTTTTTTTGCAGCTTGATCTGTTCTCGGGTCAGATTAAAGTTTAACATGAAGGCATCTCCTTTTTTTATATGGGTAAAAAAAATAACAGTGCAGGACCGATGGGTTAAAAGGTGTTGCGCAGATCTTGCTTACCCGGGGGTTTTCTTTGGTTCAGGCGATCTTAACCATCCGGCCTGGTAGGGGGTAAAGCCTTGGGACAGTGTTGGCTTTACAATTTCAAAAAATGGGGAGGCATCAAAATCTCGGGGGACAAAAAGGCTGTGATGTTTTATGTATCGGATTTCCCGATAGCATTTTTTGCAGGCCCTGCTGGCAGAAACCTCTAATACTATTTCCGGTAGAATCGGATAGCCGACCGACTGAAATGCCCGGGCAATCATGGAAGAACAGATGGCCTTGGTGGGTTCACCGCTTCCAAGGGCAAGAAGCCTTCGTTTCAAGTGGCTGGGGACCGGAGGGGAGGAGATAAGGTAGCGGGCCAGATCCAGAATATTTTTAACATCATAGGTATTTCCGACTTGAGCGATAGCATAGTCTATCACAGCCGTGATATCCTTTTCAACGAGTCCAACAGGTCTGCAGATGCGCGTATGAAAGTGAGAATACATGGACAGGGGAACGGTTCTCACCCCCTCATTGATATCGGCTTCCACCAGAATCGGTTCATTTCGGTTCTTTTGATGGGGATAGGGGCCATCCCCGATGTACAGGGCGGCATGGGACCAGGTGGATTGGGTCAGATATTTTATGGCAGAGCTGATACGGGAGTTCCCTTCGATGAGAAGAATATCTCCTTTTCTAAGGGTGGCGGCCAGCAGAGAAGGAGGGCTGGTTGCCACCTGGGTCTCTTTTTCTATGGGGGCAGACAAATAGGTCGCCAGCCGTTTTCCAATGGCGTTAAAAAAATTCATATTATGGGCCCTTCTTTTTTTGAAATCCCCCGCCGCAGCCGGCTCATGCTGAAAACCACCCGGTTCATTCCGGAAAACATGGCGGACTGGCTTAGGCAAAAAACAATACCGAGCCAGGTGAGACTGGTTGCCAAAGAAGTTTCCATGGTCTCCTTACCTGTGGGGATTCTTTTATTTGAAGTTCCTTTACTCACAACTGATATAAGTAGTTTTTCAAAGAAAGTCCATGGGAATCCCTGGTCCGGCTTGCACTTGGTTCACCATTCCTCGATGACGCGAAATCTCTGACTGTCTACCCTTACAGATTTTGATCCCTCTTTAATCCCGGTCAATTCTATTAGAGAAATCTCCGAAGGTGCTCCAAATCTTAACGGGATTCCGAAATATCCCGCCCCGTTGCTGACGTAGACTTGTATTGTCTTGAAGGTATAGAGCCCTGATTGAAAAGGCTGTACAACGCTTCGCAAAAAACGGAAGAATCCAACCTGGCCGCCATGGGTGTGCCCGGAAAGCTGAAGATCGAATCCCGCAGGTTCGGCCTGATAAACACTGGCGGGCCGGTGTGCCAGAAGTATCTTTATTAAGGCATCCCCCATTTTTCCAGCGGCAGCAGCCAGGTCCGGTCGTTGTGAATCTCCGCTGGGGTCAGGGATTCCGCCGATGAGCAATTCCGAACGGCCCAGGGGAATCCGGCGGTACGCGTTGCACAGAACCGTAAATCCCAGACCTTCCATTTCCCGGCTCCACTGGTCAACCCCATGAAAATACTCATGATTTCCAGCGAAAAAATACTTTCCGAGTCTGGCTTTCAGTTGGGACAATGGGGATATTTCCCCATGGATTTGTGCATGGGGGGCGTCGATAATGTCTCCTGTAAGGGCAATAATATCAGGCGTTAGCCCATTCACTTTTTTTACCATTTTTTCTAACCAACTGCGCTCGGCCGAAGAGGAAATATGAAGGTCGGTTAACTGAACGATGCGCATACCCTCCAAATCAGGGGGAAGTTTATCCATGCGGATGATGACATTTTTCACCCTTGGCAGCCGCAGGGCCTGGTCCATACCATGGGCGGTCAAGGAAATCGATAGTGCCAGCAACACGGTTATGACACCATAGGGTAAAAATATATGGCCGTTTGAACCTTGTTTTTTCCCGGTTTTCGTATTTAAAAAATTATTCCGGGACAACCTCCCGTTAAACCTATTCAGGAGAATGGATTCCAAACCTTTGACCAGGAGAGAAGCAAAGAGGAAGATGACAACCGAGATAAAACTCCCCCAACCGACCCAGGCAGCCCACTCGCTCAAAGGGAAAAATCCAAGCAGGTACACCAGGTGGCTGAAGGAAGACGCCATCAGGCTGATGATAAAAAAAGCCAGAATAACAATGATCATCTTGTCCACAGGCAACATCAATAGGGTCTCTGCATCCATGGGTTTATTCTGGCCGGATACCGGCTTATTGTCTTCTGGATTCAGCATCTGCATGCAGCTGTTAGATGACTTTATCCAAGAGCGTCATACATTTTTCGCTTACTGCTTTTGGTAGTGGACACGCTTTTCTTTGAACTCTATCAAGGTGGACAACAATCAATTCAGAAGTGGCCACTTCTATTTCTGTTTCTGAATTGTACATGATGTGAATAAACCGGATAGTTTTATCTTTTACTTCTAGAATTTTTGATTTGATATGAAGCAGATCACCTGCCATTACTTCCGCTTTATATTTTGTTGTTTGTTCTAATCCTGCCATCCCTCTGTTGTTTTCACGAATATAACTCGGAGTAATACCCACTGAGGAAAACAGTTGCCACGTACCTTCATCAAATTTCGCTGTGTACCACTGCACATTCATGTGCCCCATATGATCTAGCTGATTTGGGTAAACAGTCCCTCTGTATGTTTCTATCATGAATATTCCTTTCTATTTCCAGGTCTTGGTTCCCAACCAGACGTACACGAAAAATTGATCATCGTTATCGGTTTCGCCATGGTCCAGTCAGCAGCATATAATCTTGATGTTTATCAGCCTCGCAATCCCGAGGCAAGCACATACTAACAAGTGTGTCGGAAATCATTTTGAAGAACTGGAACGGGCATGGGATGATATGTATGGCTATTGGCGAACATATGTCATGAGTGTGATTTACAAATATCTGGATTGTGGTGATCTCCACTTTGGATTTGCCAGGGTGCGCTATGAAAAATGTGGCCATGAGTATTTATTAGCCTTCTCTTGTTGGCGAAGACATTTTTGTCACCCTTTTTCTATCATTTTCAGCAGATCCTTTTTCTTAACCGGCTTTGACAGATAATCACTGCATCCGGCATCAAGACATTTCTGGCGGTCTTCCTTCATTGCATGGGCAGTCAGGGCAACAATAAAGGTCCTTGGCCGTCCCTGTTCCTCTTCCCAGCGCCGGATTGTTCTTGTGGCGGTATATCCGTCCATCACAGGCATCCGCATATCCATGAAAACCAGGTCATAGGAAGCCGACATGAACTTCTCAACCCCCAGTTGTCCATTTTCAGCCATATCCAGGATATGGGGACTTTTCTTCAGATAGGCCCGAAGCAGGATTCTATTCTCCTGGCCGTCTTCCACAATTAAAATGTTTAAGGCCCGTTCCGTGGAGGGCAATTCTCCTTTCCCCGGGGTATGGTCATTTTTCCCGGTTGATATTGCCTGGCCCATGGCAGCACATATGGCCTCTTTGAGTTCCCTGCGTTTGACCGGCTTGATCAGGCAGACCGGCACCCCGTTCTTTTTGGCCCTGGCAATCTTTGAACAACTGTCATCCGAGGTCAGCAGCATTACGGTATGGACCATGTGGTTGAACCGCTGGTTTATCTGTTTTGCGGTTTCAAATCCGTCCAGAACCGGCATCTTCCCATCCAGCAAAATAAGATCAAATGGTGTGTTGGCCTGCTCACTCGCTTCAATTGCCTCAAGGGCAAGGGCACCATTTTCTGCTTCACTGACATTTGCCCCCCAGCCTGACAAGGTTTCATTCAGGATGAACCGGTTGGTGGCATTATCATCCACAACCAGAACCTGTTTACCCCGGATCTCCGCCGCAGGGGTTGCTCGATGTGTCCGAGGCTGGGTGTCCATGTTAAACCAGGCAGTAAAATAAAAGACACACCCATGGCCGGGGTCGCTCTCCACCCAGATTTCACCGCCCATCATCTCCACCAGTCGCTTGCAGATGGTCAGTCCCAGACCGGTTCCCCCGAATTCCCGTGTGGTGCTAGAGTCTGCCTGGGTAAAACTTTCAAATATATGGGATTGTTTTTCCTTTGAAATGCCAATACCAGTATCTCGCACGGAAAATTCCAGGCAGACCCTGTTTTTATTTTCCCATGAAAGGGGGTCTTTTCCAACAATTTCCAGTACCACCTCACCGGCATGGGTGAATTTGATGGCGTTACCCATGAGGTTGATCAAAATCTGACGCAGCCGGGCCGGATCCCCTGACAAATGGATGGGGGTCTGAGCTTTTGTCCGGCTCAAGAGCTCCAGCCCCTTTGAATGTGCCTTGACAGCCATCATCTCACAGCTTTGATCGATCAATTCCTGGAGGTTGAACCCCATGGATTCCAGCGCCAGCTGACCTGCCTCCACCTTGGAAAGATCCAGGATATCGTTGATAATATCCAGAAGATTTTCACCGGATTGGGTCAATATCTGAACATAACGTTTCTGTTCCGGTGTTAAATTCGATTCCAGCAAAAGGTCACCCATTCCCAGGATTGCGTTCATGGGGGTACGGATTTCATGGCTCATGCTGGCCAGAAATTCACTTTTTGTTTTGTTGGCATGGTCAGCGCTTTCCTTGGCCAGACGAAGGGCCTCTTCCATTTCCTTGCGCTCTGAAATATCCAGAAGGATGCCCCTGTACCCAATGGCCTGACCATCCTCCATGAGGGCATTGGTATAAATCATGATGGGGAAAATAGAACCGTCTCTTCTAATGGCACGATATTCGTTGCCCATGGAAGGCTCTCCCTCCAGGATTTTTGCACAGTTTTCAATGACCCGCTGGTGATCTTCAGGCACAATGCTGTCCAGGGCATTGCCAGGGGCCTCTTCAATGTGGGATTCATATCCGAAGGTGGTGAATGAGGCCTTGTTACGGAAGGTAAAATTGGAAAAAAGATCCATTTCAAAAACCGTTTCCGGAAGCATTTCCGCAAGCTGCCGAAACCGCTCTTTTGAATCCATGAGTGCTGTTTCCGTGGCCTTATGTTCAATAATTTCCTCTGAGAGTCGCTGGTTGGCCTGGGTGAGTTCCTGGGTACGTTCCTCCACCAGTTGCTCTAGATGATCCCTGTGTTTTGACAGGTCCCTTTCCGCCTGCTTGAGTTCGGTAAAATCCCTGAAAGTAACAATGATGCCCTGGGGTTTTCCGCTGTGGTCCGTGTACAGAGCGGCATTGATAAGAACATCCAATACTTTTTGTTCCCTGGTCAGGCGCTGACTCTGGATGGACACCCGCTCCCCTTTTAAGGTGCGTTTAATGGCCTGGCCTGTTTTGGCAGCCTCATGGGAAGGGACAAAATCTGGACGTCTGCCCATCAATTCCGCCATGGACCATCCAAAGGTATCTACAAAGGCAGGGTTCACATAGCTTACCCTGCCCTCTGGATCGTATACGGCAATGGGGATGGGAGAGGCTTCCAAAAGAAGTCGATACCGGCCCAGGCTCTCCTGAAGGTCCTGCTGGGCCTGTTTACGCTGGGTAATGTCCAGAAAAGATCCTTCATAATACTCAATTTCACCCGTGGCATCCTTAATCTGGCGTGCGTTTACAGACATCCATATGACGCGGCCGTCCTTGCATAGATACTGGGCTTCAAACCCGATGAGTATCCCTGTTTTATTCAGGGTCCTCAGAAAATGCCCATGATCCCGGGCATAGGCATAGAGGTTGGATGTGACATCATTGATGGAAG
>VMSR01000061.1 GCA_013792075.1 Desulfobacula sp. | reverse complement strand
TTAAGGATATCAGATGGGTCTTACCATTGAAAAACCGTTAAAACCGGCCCAGTTTGCCGAAAACAAATTATTGGAAGCCATTTTGGACAATACCTACGGGCCAGGGGATGCCCTTCCAGCGGAAAGGGAGCTGGCCCTTTCCCTGGGCGTGACCCGGCCCACTGTCAGGGAAATGCTCCAGCGGCTCTCCACCGAGGGATGGGTAACCATTGCCCATGGCAAGCCCACCCGGGTGAACAACTACCTGGCTTCCGGGGGACTTCGGGTGTTGAATACCCTGTCCCGGTTCGGAAACCACCTGTCCCCGGATATGATCGCCCATTTACTGGAGGCCCGGACCCTTATTTTTCCGGGGGTGGCCCATCAGGCGGCCATTGCCGACCCAAAGGTCATTCTGGCCTTTCTGGATACCCCCATTACCCTCCGGACCGATGCCAATGATTTTGCCTGCCATGACTGGGGACTGCAGATGCTCATGGTGGACATCACCCGAAATCCTGTCTTAAAAATGATGTTCAATGATTTTGCCCCGGTTTATCATCGGTTGGGGCAGGTGTATTTTACCCAAAAAAAGGCCCGGGAAATGTCCCTGGAATATTATGAAGCGTTGATCCTTGCCCTCCGGGCCAAGGACGGTTCGGTCCATAAGCTTGTGGAACAAACAATGGCCCGGGCCCAGGCATTCTGGAAGGAGATCTGATGAAAAAACAAGAGATATCCCCCATGGGGGACCGGTATAACCTGGTCATTGTGGGGGGCGGGGTCACCGGCGCCGGTGTGTTCCACGAGGCAATACTGCGGGGGCTTCGTCCTCTGCTGGTGGAGGCCAATGATTTCGCCTGGGGAACCTCGAGCCGGTCTTCCAAGATGGTCCACGGCGGTCTGCGCTACCTTAAGGAAGGAAAGTTTTTGCTGACCCGGTCGGCTGTCAGGGAACGGCAGCGGCTGTTGTCTGTCTATCCCGGGCTGGTGGACCCTTTAAATTTTATCATGCCCCTCTATGACGGCCATGGTCCCTCCATGGGGGCCATGAAGTTCGGGTTGTCTCTCTACAGCCTCATGGCCGGGGAAAAACAACATGAGATTTTTTCCAGGGCACAGACCCTTGGGATGGTGCCAAAGGTTTGCCAGGAGAATCTTTTGTCTGCCGTGGGGTTCAAGGATGCCCAGGTGGATGATGCCAGACTGGTGCTCCGGCTGATTTTTGACGGTTGCGATCAAGGCGGCCAGGCCTTTAATTATACCCGGGCCACGGCCGTTGAACGTGACGGGCAAGGGAAGGTGGTCGGGGTTTGCCTGAAGGATGTGGAAACCAATGTGAATGTCCGGGTGCAGACCCCTGTGGTGATAAATGCCACGGGAGCCTTTGCCGAAGCCCTCCATCCGTCGCCGGTAAAAGGATTTCACATCCGGCCCCTGCGGGGCAGTCACCTCATATTTCCTGGAAAAATATACCCCCTGGACCGGGTGATCAGTTTTATCCATCCCAGGGACAACCGCCCGGTTTTCCTTTTTCCCTGGGAAGGCTGTCTTTTCCTGGGAACCACCGACGTGGACCATAAAGAAGGGGATCACACAGGGGATGTCTCAAAAGAACCCTGCATCAGTCTTGGGGAAGCCGAATATCTGATGGCGGGACTGGCCCATATTTTGCCGGATCTTCAGGTGTCCCTGGCGGATTGCATTGCGTCCATTGCCGGGGTAAGGCCGATCTTGAGTAAACGAAAAAAGGCTGCCTCCAAGGAATCCCGGGAACATGTGGTCTGGAAAGACAAGGGGCTTATCACCGTCACCGGCGGCAAGCTGACCACCTTCCGGCTTCTGGCGGCCGATGCCCTTAAAGCGGCACAAAAATATTTGCCAGAGTGTTCCAAAAGCCTTGCCAACAGCAGGGCAGGGCAGGAATCAAAACCTTTGCCGGGTGGTATTCCGGGCATCAAGGAAGGGGTGTTGTCTGACAGAGAAACCCAGCGCCTTTGGGGCCGGTATGGTGCCAGGGTCAAGTACATGGCTGAAAATTGCAATGAAACGGATTTTTCTTTTATTGCCGCCACCCAGACATTGTGGGCTGAGCTCTGCCATGGTGCCCAGAACGAGCAGATCCGGCATCTTTCCGATCTGCTGCTCCGACGGGTGCGCATCGGCCTTTTTCTGCCCAATGGCGGCATGGACCTTATGGACGAGATCCAGGCAAGGCTTCGGCCTTTTCTTGCCTGGGACGATGAAAAATGGACCCGGGAAAGAAAGGCATATGAACGCGTGTGGCAGGATGCCTATGCACCGCCCGGGCAAAAAAACAAATTGAATTAAGGAGGGTCATGGAAACAAAAACAATTCTGGCAATTGACAGCGGGACCCAGAGCCTTCGTGCCCTTCTTTTTGCGGAAGACGGGACCCTTCTGGCCCGGGACCAGCAGTCCTATTCCCCTTACTACAGCTCCCAGCCGGGCTGGGCCGAGCAGGACCCCGACATCTATTGGAACAGCCTGAAGGCCGCCTGTAACGCCTTGAAAAAAAAGCAGCCCCAGGCCTTTGCTGCCATTGCCGGGGTGGGGGTGGCCTCCCAGCGGGCAAGCATGATCAATGTGGACAAAGAGGGCAGGGTGCTTCGGCCGGCCATCATCTGGCTGGACCAGAGAGCGGCCCGGCCGATATTCGGGGCAAAGGGAGTGTTGAATTTCGGGCTCAAACTTGCCGGGCTTGAAAAAAAACTTCTGGATATCCAGGCCCAGGGAAAAGGCAACTGGATTATCCAGAACCAGCCGGAAATCTGGGAAAAAACCCATAAATACCTCCAGGTATCCGGTTTTTTAAACCATCGGCTCACCGGGGTGTTTGCCGATTCTGCCGCCAGTCAGATAGGGCATCTGCCCTTTGATTATAAGCGTCAGAAATGGGCTGTCAAATGGTCCCTGCCAAACCGGCTGTTTCCCGTTGAACTTGAAAAGCTGCCCACCCTTATAGCGCCCGGACAGCTTATCGGTCAGGTGACGGCTGCAGCCGGAGAACTGACAGGCTTGCGGCCCGGGATACCGGTGATTGCCTGCGGTTCCGACAAGGGATGCGAAACCCTGGGTGCCGGCGTCACCAACCAGAAAATGGTTTCTTTAAGCTTTGGCACCACTGCCACGGTCCAGACCACCTCCCAAAAATATTTTGAGGCCATCCGGTTCATGCCGCCCTATCCATCACCGGTACCGGGATGTTACAACCCGGAAGTTGAGATCTTCCGGGGGTTCTGGATGATCTCCTGGTTTAAGCAGGAGTTTGCCCACAAGGAAGTGGAAGAGGCCCAGAAACTGGGGATTGATGCCGAGGAGGTGCTGAACAAATGCCTTGAACGGACAAGCCCCGGCGCCATGGGCCTTGTGGTCCAGCCCTATTGGGGGCCGGGCCTGGAGCACCCCGATGCCAAGGGCGCCATGATCGGATTCGGGGATGTCCACACCAAGGACCATGTGTACCGGGCCGTGATTGAGGGCCTGGGGTTTGCCCTTTACGAAGGCATGGAAAAGATTGAAAAAAAAGGAGGCGTCTGTGTTGAAAAGGCGGCGGTTTCCGGCGGTGCATCCCAGAGTGACGAGATCTGCAAAATCACGGCTGATATTTTTAACCTGCCCATGGTAAAGGGACAGACCCATGAAACCACCGGATTGGGGGCTGCTATTATCACGGCCGTGGGTGTGGGGCTTTATCCCGGGATTGATGAGGCGGTTGCCCAAATGGTCCGGGTAAAAACCGTTTTTGAACCAGATCCCCAAAATGTCCTTCTCTACCGGCAATTGTACAAAAAGGTCTACCAGGGAATGTACAAGGCCCTGGCCCCTTTATACGCCCAGATTCAGGAAATTACAGGATACCCGAAAAGATGAAACAAAATCGACAAGATACCGGCTTATCACCCCTTTGGATTGAAACATCGCCCCAGAAAAATTCCTTTCGTTCCATCCTGAAATGGGGAGACAAGGATGCCTTTAAAAATCCCAGCAAGGGGTTTCTGCAGGTGATAAAACAGACCTTGAACCTGACAGATGCCGATTTTCAGACCATGGAAAAGGATGGGAACCAGATTGTGGAAGCGGCCATGCCCGTTCATCTGTCCGGGACGGATTTAGCGTCCATGGAAAAGATTGTGGGCAAGGAAAATATCTCCGTTGCCACCTATGATCGCCTCAAATATACCAAGGGAAAGGCCATGGAAGATATCATGAACCTTCGCCAGGGGCTGGTAAAAGATATTTGTGACATAGTGGTTCATCCCCGTCACAAACAGGATGTCAGAAAGATTGTCAGCCTTTGCCACCATCAAAAGATTCCCGTCCACGTTTATGGGGGCGGCAGTTCCGTGACCTTTGGCCTGGACTGCCCCAAAGGCGGTGTGACCCTGGTGCTTTCCACCCATATGAACCGGCTGGTTTCTTTTAATGAAACCAACCAGACCATCACGGTGGAGCCGGGGATGATGGGACCTTTCTACGAGGACCTGCTCAACCATGCGCCCCAAAAGCTGTCCGCCAAAAAAGCATACACAGGGGGCCATTTTCCCCAGAGCTTTGAGTTCTCTTCCGTGGGCGGTTGGGTGGTGACCCTGGGATCGGGCCAGGCCTCTTCTCTGTACGGAGATGCCGCAGATCTGGTGATCAGCCAGGAATATGTCACCCCAAGGGGGGAGTTTAAAACCCTTGAATACCCGGCCACGGCCACAGGTCCCAAGCTCAATGACATCATGAAGGGAAGCGAGGGCTGTTTTGGCGTCCTGGTATCCGTGACCATGCGAGTCTTTGAATATTTGCCGGAGAATAACCGGCAATTTGCCTTTATGTTCCCGTCCTTTGAATCGGCTGTGGCAGCAGGGCGTCAGATCAGTCAGGGAAGGTTCGGTATGCCTGCTATTTTACGGATTTCCGATGGGGAAGAGACCGATGTGGCCCTGCAGATGTATGGACTGGAAGGGGGAATGCTGGACAGGTTCCTGGTCTTCAAAGGCATGAAAAAGGGGAAGCGGTGTCTTGTCATGGGCCAGTCTGAGGGGGAAAAAGGATTTGCTGCCAATGTATTGCGCCAGGTGAAAAAGATCTGCAAAAAGAACAAGGGGTTTTTTCTCACCGGGTATCCCATGCAAAAATGGTATAAGGGACGGTTTTCCGATCCCTATATGCGGGATGCCTTGAACGACTATGGGATCTTGATTGACACCCTGGAATCTTCGGTCACCTGGGAGAACCTCCACCATCTGCATACAGCGGTACGGAAAGTGGTCAAGGCCAATCCCCGGACCATCTGCATGACCCATGCCTCCCATTTTTATGCCCTGGGCACCAATCTGTATTTTATCTTCATCACCAAAATGCCGGAACTTGAAGCATTTAAAGCCTATCAGCAGTCCATCATCGACAGTATTGAGTCGGCAGGCGGGTCCCTGAGCCACCACCACGGGGTAGGGCGGATGATGGCTCCCTGGATGGAGCGTCACCTGGGGCAGGAACAAATGGAAGTGCTTCGGGCCATCAAGGCCCATCTGGATCCCAACAAAATAATGAATCCCGGCGGCCTGGGGCTATAGGTCCTACGTTAGAAGCTGCCGGGAAAAGGGTTGAACAATTTTTTTTCAATCTGATTTTGTGCTGCCAGCCGGGCCAGGTTCTGCTGGAGATTGTCCCGGCAGGCGGCAATGGTTTCCGGGGAATCGGTTATATCGGGGTTTTCCCGGACGATTTCAAAAAAGGCCTGGACCACATCCGGGTCAAACCGGGTGCCCACTCCCTTTTTGAGGGCGGTGAGTGCCCCGGTCAGATCCTTTTTGGGGATGTGGGGGCGGCCGCTCATCATGGTTTCAAAGGCATCGCACACCGTGAGAATCCTTGCACCCAAAGGAATCTGGTCTCCTTTTCTCCCTTCCGGATAGCCCCGGCCGTTGAACAATTCATGGTGGTGGCGCACCAGGGGCTCAATATCGCAGAAAAAGGTGAGGGGTCTTAGAATGTCCGCCCCCAGGCTGGGATGGTGCCGGATGGCGGCCATTTCTTTGTCTGACAAGCTGCCCAGACGTTCCAGGAGATCGTTCTGGGTCCCTATTTTCCCAATGTCATGGAGAATGCCCGCATGGAAGATCTGCTGCACCTGCTTTTCTTCCAGGCCCATTTTCCGGGCGGTCAGCTCGGACAATCGGGCCACCCGCCGGGAGTGACCATGGGTGACCTTGTCCTTGGCCTCAATGGCCAGGGCAAATCCTTCCACAATCTGCTGGTACATATCCTTCATTTTTTTATCATACCCAATGGCCTTTTCCAGGGCAATGGCCCCTTGTTCTCCCAGGGCGGTCAGCAATTCCAATTCCTGGGCAGCCAGGGTTCTTTGGCCGGTAAAATAAACGGCCAGAAGTCCTGTATAGGGACCTGTGATATCAAAAAACATCCCGATGACAGAACGGATCTTTCGTTTGCCCAGCCGCTCAAGGTCAGGAATTCGGGTATCATCCCTGGCATCTGAAATACAGATGGGGAGAGTGCCGTTCTTGTCAAAGATGGTCATCAGAGAGGCATAGTTTACCCGGGACAGGCTCTGAAAATCAAATCCGTGGAAGATTTGGGTTTCAATGCATTCTTTTTGATCGTTGAGGATCCAGTGGATACAGCCTTTGGCAGACAGGACCTCCACAATGCTTTCCACAATACAGGCCAGAATCTCAGCCGTTTCTGTATTGGAATGGATTTTTTTGCTGATCTTGGCCAAAAGTTTGAAAGAGGATTGATAGAAGGCTTCCGGGGGGCTGTGCGGGTCGGTGCCGGGGTCTGGAAGGGGAAAGAGCGTCATTTTATATATGGGTTCCTAATTGAAAAAATTCATCCAGGTCTGGTTATAGGTGCGGTAAATCCTTTTTTGTATGCGGTCCACTGCATCCAGGGACTGCATCAATGCCCCGCGCTGGTCCTGGTTCAGTGTTGAAACATCTATACAATGGATTGGCAAGTTCTTTTTTCCCTGACCGCTTAAATGGTTTTCGAACTTTAATCGGATCAGATGCCGGAATGCCCCGGCATATTCATGATATTCCTCTGCCGGCAGCACCTGTTCTTCTTCAAGCAATTGAAGCCGCTTGAGGGTGGAGGGAACTTGTATTCTGTGGTTTGCGGCCAGAATTCTCGCCCCGTTGATCAAATGAACCAGGCCATTGGTTTTGAGGTTAAAACAGGCCGTGGTTTTACCCTTTCTCTGGGTTCTGATCCGGCCAAACAGGGTTTTGGGGGATGCAAATAACCGGTCGTCCCGGGCCAAAAAATGGCTCACGCTGGGATTCTGATCAAACAGATCAAAGACCCGGGCCTGGATAATTCTGGCCAGGCGTTTGTCTCCGTAAACTGCCCTGAAATCCATGAGGATGGTCAACTGCCGGACGGCCTCGGGTGCACTTGATCCCACCCATTGGTCCAGGGCCTTAAGCCAGCTGCCCAGGGAACGCCGCCAGACCGGGTTGATGGCCATGACGTTTCCGGTACATCGTCTGAACCCGAATCGATCCAAATCCTGCACTATCCGTTCGGCCAGGGCTAAAAAATAGCGGTCTGTATTTTGGGCAGCTGCACCATCGGTGTCGACATAAATCAGGGCGTTGTCCTGATCTGTTCTGACCACCTGTTCTTCCCGGGCGTCGGAGCCCATGCTGATCCAGCAAAAAGGACAGGGTGGTGTAAGATTGTCCGAAGCTTCCAGGGCAGCGATGGCCTCCTGGATGATCTGGCAGGTGACCTGTTCGTTGAGAAATGAGATCATCTCCATGACGGTCTCAAGGTCTGTCCTCTTTTGATCCGGCCCGGTCAGGAGTGCCCGGGAGAGTTCGTCCAGTCTCAATCCCCATTGATCCAGATCCCGGGTGAACCCGGGTGAACCAATGCCCGCGGCAATCCTGGAAAATTGGGTGGAAACAAGGGGCAGTTCCGCCAGGGCTGCCTGGAATTGGGGGATGGTATTTTTCTGGGGCATATCCTTGGATATTGCTGAATCAAAAAGTTAAGACAAAGCCATGTTTTTTTGCCTATAATCAATAAATCAAATGGATCAATGGTAGGACAGCCGACCGATTTTTGTCAATGGAAATTAACGGACGAACCCCGCGGCAATGATCGGATCTTCCCCTTTGCCGCCAAGCCGTCAGGCTCTTGAAACAATCGCCTGTCTGCCCTTGTTTTTTGTCATCACTCCATGGAGAACATCCAGCTATTCTTAACTTGCACTCATTTTCGGAACATGCTAGTAGTAAAGACAGCGCTTATGGTAAAAATAACTTTGAATTTTTGTTTGCAAACAATGGTTTCAAGGCCCTGGGCAAATCGGCCGGATAGCCAAACAAAAAAACAGACCCCGGAGCGAAGGCTATTTCTCCGGGACAGAGGAGCATCCTTTGAACAAGACCCTGGTTCTTTCTGCAACCCTTGAAAATCTCGAGACCCTCATTGCACATGCCAGCTCTTTTGCCACGGACAATGGGATGGACCCCAAACTGGTGTATCAGGTGGAGTTGTCTTTGGAGGAGGTTCTGGTCAACGTCATCAGTTATGCCTACCCCGAAGGTACCCAAGGCAATGTGGAGGTGAACTGCTCATGGGAGGTCCGCCAGGGGTTGACCCTAGAGGTGGTGGATTACGGGGAGGCCTTTGACCCCCTTGCAAAACCGGATCCGGATACAAGCCTTTCCCTGGACGAACGGAGTATCGGGGGATTGGGTATTTTTTTGACCAAAAAAATGATGGACAAAGTGACCTATGACCGCTGCCAGGGAAAAAATATTCTTACCCTGATAAAGCACTGCCAGACCTCTTAAAAGGGACCCGCAACACTTCAACGCTTAGGGGGGAGTCAGTTATGAAGAATAGATCTGAAATTACGGCTAAAATCAATTTCAAAAGCTTGATTTGCGTTCTTTTGCTGTTTGTCCTCTTTCCCCTCCTCTTTTCCCAAAAACCCTGTTTTTCCAAAGAGACATCAGGCCGCCCGGTAAAGGATCTCGGGGCGGTGACACTCCAGCTTAAGTGGAAACATCAGTTTCAGTTTGCCGGCTATTATGCGGCATTGGAAAAGGGTTTCTACCGAAAAGCCGGGCTGGATGTAAAAATTCTGGAGGCAGAAGAGGGCCTGGAATCCGTGGTCCAGGTTATGAAGGGGGAAGCGGATTTCGGTGTTGCCATGTCCGATTTGATTCTCCACAGGGCTAAAGGTCAGCCCGTTGTTGCCCTGGCCTCCATTTTTCAGCATTCTCCGCTGATCATACTCACATCCAAAACCAGCGGGATTGAAAACATACATGGGCTTAAGGGGAAACGCATTGCCCTGGAAGCGCATGCCGCTGAACTTTTGGCATATTTGGAATACGAGGGGTTGCCCCTGAAACAATTGGAAATAGTGCCCCATGGGTTCAGTGTCTCCAAACTCATTTCAGGTGAGGCGGATGCCATATCTGCATATTCAACCGATGAGCCCTTTGTGCTTTTAAGCCAAGGAATCGGATACAACGTATTCTCGCCCCGTGCCGGAGGGATTGACTTTTATGGGGACACCCTGTTTACCAGTGAAAAAAAGGTGAAGAAAGCCCCGGAAGTTGTGGACGCTTTTTTGGCGGCTTCCCTGGAAGGGTGGCAATATGCCCTGGACAATACGGAGGAAATCATTGATTTGATTTTATCCAGGTATACCCGGCGGCACTCCCGGGAACACCTTTTGTTTGAAGCCCAGAAGTCCAAGAATCTGATCATGGCCGATGTGGTCGAGCTGGGGTATATGAATGCCGGCCGATGGGAGTACATCAAAGGAACATATGAAAAATCGGGAATGATAGATCCCGATTTTTCCCTTGACGGCTTTGTCTATTCCCCCCATCCGGAAATAGATTACATCTGGGTGAAATGGGCGGTTGGCGTCATGGCCGGAATCGGTTTGCTGGTGGGGATTTCAGCTTTGTTTCTCTTGTTTTTCAACAAAAAACTGAAGGCTGAAATTGGCGAGCGCAAAAAAATACAGGCAGCACTAAAGGACAGCGAAGAGAAATACAAGGCCATGTTCAACAATGCCCAGGTTGCACTTTTCAGAAATGGAATCGTTGATGGTAAATTGCTTGAAATAAATGAACGATATGCGAAAATGGCCGGATATGAAACCATTGGGGAGTGCATGGCAGAATTTAACGCGGCCGATGCCTGGGCGGATGCCAAGGGACGAAAAGAATTGTTGGAGATACTTGAGAAAGATGGGTTTGTCCTCGACTATGAAACAAAAATTATTCGCAGAGATGGGATTTTAATCTGGATAAGTTTTTCAGCGACGATCTTTTCTGAAAAAGGATACCTGGAAGGATCAATCGTTGACATCACCCATCGTAAGCGGGCCGAAGCCTCCCTTAGGGAGAGTCAGGCAACCTTGAAAGCCGCTCTGGAAAGCATGACAGATGCTGTATTCATTTCCGATAGCCAGGGGCAATTTGTTGAATTCAACGAAGCCTTTGCAACTTTTCATCGGTTCGGGAAAAAAGACGCGTGCTTTAAGCGCCTGGAAGCGTTCGCTGATATCCTTGAGGTCTTTCTGCCAGACGGCACACCGGCACCCATGGGAATGTGGGCGACTTCCAGGGCATTGGGGGGTGAAACTGCCATAAACTCCGAGTACACCTTACGCCGAAAAGACACGGGTGAAAGTTGGGTCGGCAGTTATAATTTTGCGCCCATTCGAGACAAAGAAGGGATGATTGTGGGCTCTGTCGTGGTGGGTCGGGATATCACCGACCAAAAGCGGGCGGCCGAAGAAAAAGAAAAATTGGAGGGCCAGTTGCTTCAGGCGCAAAAGCTTGAATCAATCGGAACACTGGCCGGGGGAATTGCCCATGATTTTAACAATATCCTATATCCCATCATTGGGTTCACGGAAATGTCCATTGAGGATTTGCCGGAAAACCATCCTGTACAGGAAAATCTTCAAGATATTCTGAAAGGCACCAAAAGAGCCCGTGATCTGGTCAAACAAATCCTTTCATTCAGCAATCAAAGAGACCTTAAACAAAAGGCCTTGTCACTTCGGCCGCTGATCGAAGAAACCTTCGGGCTTTTAAAGTCAATCATTTCCTCAAATATAAAAATTGAACAGGATCTTTCCCAGGAGGACATCTGTGTTTTTGCCAACACAACGGAGATCCATGAGATCATAATGAATCTTTGCACAAATGCATATCATGCCATGGAAGGAAAAGGAGGGACACTCAAGGTGGGATTATATATGGATCACACCTGTCCCGCAATAAATGCGCCTTTGGGAGAATATTGCTGCCTGTGTATCAGTGATACCGGATCCGGCATTTCTCCGGCCATACGGGAGAATATCTTTGATCCGTATTTTACAACCAAAGAGCAGGGGAAAGGTTCTGGCTTAGGGTTGTCCGTGATTCACGGCATCGTAAAAAGCTACAAAGGTGTCATTGAGGTTGAAAGTGAACCCGGTAAAGGGACCCGGTTTAATGTTTTTCTCCCGGTAACCTCAAAAAGGGAGATTAAAACAGCAAAAACAAATGCGGGTGCAACAAAATCGGGTAATGAGCGTATTTTATTTGTTGATGATGAGGAAGCCATCGTCAAATTGGGCGTTCGTATGCTCCAGCGACTGGGGTATACGGTGGTGGGAGAAACAAGCAGTATCGACGCCATGGAATTGTTCAAATCAGCCCCTGATAGCTTTGATCTCATCATTACGGACATGACCATGCCCCTGCTGCTCGGAACCCAGCTTGCCCAGAAAATATTGGAAATCCGCCAGGAGATACCCATCCTGATTTGTACGGGTTTTAGCGAGCAGCTCGACACGGAAACAGCAGCATCATATGGGATAAAAGGCTATATCAACAAACCCATTTTAATGGGTGAATTGTCCTCAAAAGTTCGGGAACTTCTGGATCTGAAACCCATGTGACCGGCAATAGGTATTGACCTTTCCCCTGGGGGCATATAGAATTTCACAAATGAAACCATGAAATTTTAATCCGGCACTGAATCGATATTTCGATCATGGGGGAGGGCAAAATGGAAAAAGATATCAACGAAGAATACCAGGAGCGGACAGAACGACGCTATGTGGCTGAAGGGGAAATGAAGGCTGTCTTTTCACGGTTGGGAGATCAGATTGCCAAGGACCAGGGCTATGAAGATCTGCATGGAATGGATGCAGTTTTTCGGTATCTCATTGATAAGTATAAATGGCTTCCCCATCAGGTGAGAAGTCTTTCCATTGAGGATTTGTCATTGCTTTTTGATGATTATGATTCACAGAAGAAAAAAGATTCTGAAGAATAGGGAACAGCAATGGAAATTTCTCAGATCATCAGTCCGGACGGACATATCCATTCGATTCACACCAGGGAAAAGGACAGCAAGGTTTTAACGGCCGACTTTTTGTTTCCCTGTGTATCCGACTATATTTGCGGTGCCATCAAAGAGGGCAAGCCATTTTTTTTTTCAGGGAGAAGCGGAAATGCCCAGATCGGTATTAAGACCGATGAATTATCTCCGGGCAAATTACCACGGATAGACACCTCTGATATCTTTCTGGAGGGCCAGATCCAGAATCTGAACCCCCTGCTGGAAAATGCCCTGGACCTGTTTAAAAAAGGGGATGAAATCGGACGGCTGGTGGTTATGGATCCTGAGTTGAGAATTCAGGATGTTCGCCATTATCTTCACAAACGGCTCTTTGTGGGGCGCAGGGTCGGGAAGGGCTATTACGAGGGGTTTGAAATTTGTCAGGAAAAAGATCCTTTAACCGGTGAGACCTGCGACTATATCAGTGTGGGTCTGGAACCTTATCAATATTGTTTTGAGCCGGCCGCCATCAACCCATCCTCCATCAATGCCGTGATCAAAAAGGGCAGAAGCGCTTTGAACAGCATCCGGTCCAGAATGCCCCTGGACCTTAAAAACACCCTGCTAAACCCCGGACAATTGTTTGTGGGCGCCATTAAGATTTCCCTGGGGGATATATACGGGATCATTGATGCCGTGGCAGAACCGGAACAAGGGAAAATCGAACATCTGCCCGCCCGGGTACTGGATCCCTTCCGGACATTCCGGGACCGGCAGGTGGAACTTTATAATTTTGGAGACAAGGCCGTTTGTCTGGACCGCATCCGCATCCGTATCCGGTTTTTCCGAACCAAGAACCCTTTGACCGTGCCCCTGGAAAAAAACAAAGTCAAAGAAGGCTATCGGCTTTGCGACCTTTTGACCAATGCAGAGGTTGCCAACCTGCTGAAGACCATCGGCCCGGAATCCCTGGGCATGATCCTCAACAAGGGCAATTTTGTCCAGATTCCCCAGGCCTTGAATCCCCGGGGAGAGGCCCAGCTTGAGATTATCAAGAACGCTTTGCTGGAAAGTACCTATCGTAAAACCCGCCTCCGGGGGCTGGATGTGGAAGACGACAGCTTTCAAAAAACCCTGGAAAAACTCTCGGTTCTGGGAGGCGTAAACTCCCGGGTGTTCATCGGCAGAGAGTTTCCAGACCTTGAAGTTATTGACGCCCTGAAACGCAGCGGGTTGAGAACCTTTCTGATTAATATGAACAACCCTTCCTTTGAGGACGATTATATTAAAAAAATGATCCAGCTGACCCATGCCAGCCATTCTGGATGTGAATTTCTCCGCTATGATTCGGATACAGATAAATTATATAGTTTTTACCATGGCTGTTTCATGGAACCCGACGACAGGGAACGGTTCGACCGGGTCAGATATTGGCTGGCCTTTTACGGGTCCCATACAAAGGAAGCAGACAATCGACTGACCATTGACCTTATCAACCGGCTGGCCATCCGGCTGGGGTATGAAATGGGAATCGTCCACGGCGGCGGTCCGGGGCTCATGAAAGAGGCCAATGATTTGGCACGGCAACATAATATTATGAGTGTGGGTATTGCCATCGACCTTGAAGGGGAGCACCAGGCATCCCTGACCACCTGCGACGGGTTGATAAAATACAAGGAGGGGCTACGCCTGGCACGCCAGGACCATCTTCAGAAACTGAGCAATTTGCCCATTGTCAATACCGGCGGGTATGGAAGCGCGGAAGAACTGGCCATTACCATCACTTCCATGAAGATCCATGAAAACCCCCTGGCCCCCATTATTTTGCTGGATCCGGATAATTTGTGGAAACATGCCCAAAAACAGAACGATGAAATTGCCCGCCGAAAATATGGGCCGTCATTTGCCCCTCGTCTGATCAAATCCTGTCCCAGCGCAGAAGCGGCAGAACTGGAATTGATCCGGTTCTTAGGGAACCCTGACGATTGGTATCTGAAAAATAAAATACCCGGGGAAAACGTTGAAAAGGCCAGGGTTAAATCGGCACGAATCCGAAAAATAACCCTTTGTCAGGAAGCGGTGGAGGTGTTTCAAAAACCCAATTACAGACTTGGACTATAAGCGCTGGCCCAGGTATCCATAATGGGAGGTATTTGGTAAGGCATTAAAAGCGTTTGTTCCGGCGGCGTTTATTGTTTTCTTCCACCTGGGTTATTTTGATATTGAGCCCTTTAAGGTGATTCCCATTCAATGCTTTGATGGCTTTATCAGCAGACGAGTTGTCAGGCATTTCCAGAAATGCGAACCCCTTTGATTGACCTGAAAATTTATCGATTACTATTTTAACACTCGCAATTTCTCCAAAAGGGGAAAAAATTTCTTTTAAATCGTTTTCAGTCACGCCAAAGGTCAGATTCCCGATATAAAAATTCATAAACCATCCTTAAAATTTTGTTTTAATAATTACCGGTCCCATGGACCTGGGAATGCACCGGCAGCCACAACTGGCTAAAGAACATAAGCCGGATTTTGGGATTGTAAACTCATTATATTTTGGGAACCCCTGAGAGAACATATATATTTTCCAAAAAAAAGCAATTTAATGCTTGACTTTGTCTTAAATTTCTATATTCTGACAGAGTTTGCGCTGTTTTATGTGAAGAGCGCATCTGTTTCATTCAAAAGGTGTTTATTCCCAACAAAAGAATGGCATAGCACTTGTGGTTTGAAACTAGTATATTTTTTTTATTACAATAGGAGATTGCCAATATGGCTAATGGTACTGTAAAATGGTTTAACGACTCAAAGGGTTTTGGATTTATCGAACAAGAAAACGGCGGAAAAGATGTATTTGTACATCATTCCGGCATTAACACTACAGGTTTTAAATCCCTGAATGAAGGAGACCGCGTTTCATTTGATATTGAAGAAGGACAGAAAGGTCCTGCTGCAACAAATGTAACCGTGCTTTAGTTAGCCGTCTTACTTAGCTGAAAAGTCATCTTGGTGACTTGAAAAAATAAAAGCCCCTGGACAGGAAACTGGTCAGGGGCTTTTTGTATTTAATAAGTGCCACAGGAGAGAAAGAAAGCTTCCAATTGACATGGGTCCTATTATGGCATACTAGATACCTTAAAAAAGAAGAAACGTTGAAATCGGTCCAAAAGAAAACGGCGTCATGGGAGAGGTCATATGGAAATAGAGAAACGCGTTCAGGAAGGCAGGTGTGTGGTCGGATTAACGGGACGTCTGGATGCTGTGACAGCACCGGAACTGGAACAGCGCCTGAGTGAAATCATTGAGGATGGTAATCTGAATCTGGTATTGGATTTAACCGGTCTTGAGTATGTCTCCAGTGCCGGTCTTCGGATCTTTCTGGTTGCAACCAAGAAAGTAAAAGCCCTTAAAGGGGAATTCTGTCTGGCCGGACTTTCAGGCAATATCAAGGAAGTGATTGAGATTTCCGGCTTTCCCTCCATTATGCCCTGTTATGACACAATGGATGCGTTGCCCGGAGCCTGACCCTCATCGCTTAATCGATGAGGACCTCCCGGACCCGGATCGCCCTGGTGACATTTTTAAAATTTTGTTCCCAGGGGATGCCCAGCCTGAAGTTGTTTTCAATATGGTCGGAGGTCATGGAAGTGACCAGAATTTTACCGCCCGATGCGATGGCACACACCCGGGCCGCAATATTGGTGACCGCACCTGAGGCCGTATAGGTCCAGCGCTCACCGGCAATCCCCTTGAAACGGGTGGACCCCACAGCGGCATTGCCCGAGTTAATGCCCATGTTCACGGATACAGGTTTGTATTTTTCCTTTAGAGAGTCATTGATGAGGATGGTTCGCCTCTGGATGGCAACGGCTGCGGAAACTGCATTTACGGCATGGGTTTGGGGGTCGTCGTCCTGGAACAATATCATGAGGCCGTCCCCTGCTGTTTCATTAATATCCCCCTTGTATTCAACAATGATATTCAAAAACTCGCTGAAATAGGTTTCAATGAGAAAATTCATTTTTTCCCTGGAGTTTGTTTCACTCATTTTTGTATATCCGGCAATATCAAGAAACAGAACAGAGATATTTTTTTCGTGTTTGTTCAGGTCGGGATTTTCAGGGTTTTTCTCGATCAGATCCTGAACCGACTTGGGGACAAATTTGCTCATATGGCTTTGAATGCTTTCCAGAAGCAGAACCCGCCGGAGGGTTTCTTCCAGTTTCTGGTTTTTTTCCCTGAGCCGGGTCAGCAATTGTTCCAGGTTGAATTCCCTGGATTCCACCTGGACGATCATCATGCCAAAGGCTTCGGCCAGTTCTGAAACCAGGGCCGGATATTTCTCATGGTTTGTCAGTTCCATGAGGTTGTCAGTTTGGTCATAGGTCCCCATGGAAACTTTTTTTGCAGCATCCAAGAGGGTTTTTAATAAAATGTCATTGTTCTCCGGTTTCATGAAACGACTCCCATGCTTGATGTTCAATGTACAAAATTTTAAATCCATATTATTTTTTTTAAGGATTCAAAGCAAGCTTTCATCCACATAGTCCTTGTCAGTGTCAAACCATTCATGTTACTGAATACGCCATAAAAAGTTTGCAAGCCCTCTGGGAAAGGAAAAAAGATGCGTTGGATTTTGATGGTGTTTGTTTTGCTGGTATTGAGTTCTGCTGTGATTGCGGCACCTGTCTGCACCCATGTTGATATGGAGTGGATTTCCCGGCAGGCCCCCCTGCCCCCTGAAGCTAAAATCGTGCATAAAAAGGAGCAGGCCGCTCTGTGCGAGGTTGTCCTGGCAGTGGACGGCGATCTTATTCCCCTATATGCCGGGAAAGATTTTCTTCTGGTGGGCAATCTTTTCAGGGATAAACAATTTGTAACCCGGAAAACACTGGATTCATTGGCAGATATCGCCCAAAAAGAGCGGACAAAGGCAGATGAGAAAAGAATCCTTGAGGAAAAAAATCGCCAGGCATTTTTTCAACAAAACCTCAGTACTTTGGACGATTTAACCCTGTTTTCATTCAAACCCGGGAAGGCGGATAAATTTTTGTATATGGTCACAGATCCCGATTGCGCCCACTGCAAGCAGCTGATGCCGGAACTTGAAATACTTGCCCTGGAAAATCATTTTGAAATCAAGGTGATTCTTTTCCCCATGCTGGGCCCCAAAAGTCATGGTATGGCTGTCCAGGCCATTTGTGAGAAGGTTCCCTATGAAGCGTATGGAAAGGTTCAATTCCAGCAGGATGCGTCCGGTTGTACCGAGGCAGATGTGTTGTTGAAAAAGACCATGGCCTTTTTCTCCCAGGCCAATCTTTCCTTTGTTCCGGTGGTGATATCTGGGGATGGTTGCTGGGTGGTGGAGGGAAATGATATCTCCCAGGTGAAACAACACCTGGGAATCCAGGATGATGGCAGCTCCGGTTCTCCTTCCCCAGGGTGTAAACCGGTTCCCGAAAACTAATTGTTTTAATGGTATTTCTCAACCAGGCCCAGGTGCCGGGCCTGGTTCCAGACCCTTTCGGCCAGTCGCGCCGTGGCAAGGTCCACCATCTGCCCGTTCACTGCTATCGCCCCCTGGGATAAAGCTCCGGCAGCCGACATTGCATCCAGGATCTGTTTTGCCCTTCCAATCTCTTCCGGCGAAGGGGTAAAGGCCTTGTTCACGATCTCAATCTGATCCGGGTGGATCACCCATTTTCCGTCGCATCCAAGGGCTGCTGCCATGGCGGCCGCGTTTTCAAGGCCCTTTGAATCCTTAAAATTGCCAAAGGGGGCGTCCATGGCCAGAAGTCCATTGGCTTTGGCTGCCATGACCATGCGGCTTATGGGATAATGCCATCTGTGGCCTGGATAAATAGCGGTTTCGCTTTCCCCATGGCCTGACAAGGAGACAAGTTTAGCGCCAATGGATGCCGTATAATCCGCAACGCCAAAGGAAAGGGATCTGAGGCGCCTGTCGGCCCGGGCGATGGAACCCACCTGTTCAAGGCCGGCGGCACTTTCAATGGCGGCTTCAATGGCGATTTTCTTGTGTATTTTTTTTTCCATCTCTATTCCGTCCAGAAGCCGGGCAAGAAAATGAATATCCCCGGCATGGCCGATCTTGGGAAGGACAATATAATCAATAACATTGCCTGCTGCCTCGGTCACCTGGATCACATCCTTGTAGGCAAAGGGCGTGTCCAGGGAATTGATGCGGACTGCCAGGGTCTTTTCCTGCCAGTCAATGGCCAGAAGACTGTGGGATACAATTTCTCTTGCATCTTTTTTTTTGTCGGCGGGAACACTGTCTTCAAGATCCAGCATGATGACATCGGCTTTACCGGCTGCGGCTTTCGGGTGCAGTTTTACCATGTGCCCCGGTACGGAGAGTATGGATCTGCATGGTTTTAAGGGCAATGAGTTTCCGGTCATTTTATGGTTTCCTGCTCCTGGACCGGGGTGAAACTTTGACAGGATACGTCCAAAAGTCTAACCGGTTTATCAAATGTTTCCCAGCCGTGGCGTTTGCCTGAAGGTATAAAATAGCAGTCATTGGCATTTAGGACCCGGCGGTCCATATCCACAAACATCTCTATTGGACCGTCCATGACAATACCGCACTGGTCAAACAAATGCACATGTCCCACATCTTTTTTCCCCGGATCTATTTGCATACAAACCATCATCAGGGTATTTCCCATTTCGGCCTTGCTCATGATACCCGGTCTGAAGGCTTCCAGGTCCAGAGTATCCAGATTCCAAAATGTCATATCTCCTCTCCTCTTCTTTAAAATTTTCCGGGTCAAGATCCGTTTTTAAAAAAACAATAGGGATCTTTTTGTGTGAAAACATCCAGGCCCCAACTATGGGCTGCGGCCATGCACCCCCTGCAGACAGGGTTAATCCTGCAGGAGCGACATGCGTCGGGTCCTTTCCTGTATCGGGCGGCAATATCCGAGTGATAAATACGGGTTAAAGATTGCCGGGTGATGTCGCCAATGGGCGAAGGAAATTTTCGGCAGGCATGTACCTGCCCGGTGGCCAGAACACTTACAAAGTTAAAGGCTGCCCCACATCCGTAACCTGTGCATCCTCCGAACAGAGGGGCGTTATTTTTGTGGAGAAGGATGTTGAATAGGTTCTCTTTCAGATCAAAAGCGGTATGGGGCTTAACAGCCTCCATATACGTCTTCAGAAAGGTTTTATACCTGTCCGGATCTGCCATGATGAGGTTGGCTCCCTCTCCCATGGGCGAGAGGCGGTTGAATGTAAACAGATCGGTGCGACTCTGGAGAAAATGACCCAAAGGGATAACCTGGTCCAGATTGTCCCGGGTCAGGGTCAGCATAATTTTGGAATAGATACCGGTCTGCCTGAGGATTTCCAGAAATGCCAGTACCCGTTGAAAATGTCCGGACCCTCGGATATGGTCATTGTGGGCTTCCAGGCCTTCCAGGCTCACCTGATAAAAGGAGGGCTGCTGGATGGCAATGAGGGAGGCTATCTCATCCTGGGTCGCCGGATTTCCCAGGACACCAATGAAAAACCCCCGGTCCGAAGCTTCCTGGTACAGGCAATGAAAATTGGGATGAAGCAGGGGATTGCCGCCGGTAAAGGAAACCTGTCCGAACAGGTTGTGGGTGCTGCAGAAATCGTAGAGGCTGTCCAGGATTGCAATTTCCTGGGACAGGGTCAGCGGTTCACAGGGCATGCGATCATAACAATGGCGGCAGTGGAGATCACAGGCCTGGGTTATGTGCCATTGAAGGGCAAACACCCTGGTTGTTTTGAAGGCGGCCGGCACTGACGCATCACCAGTGGAGGCGCCTGGTATTTCCCCTGGGTTGCTACGGGTAATCCCGGGTTTGGGTCCAAGGAGTATGCCTGCTTCCAGGGCCCGGAGCAGGATGCCGTTGATGGCGGCGATATGGGTGCCTGCCAGGTCTGCAGCTTTTTCAGGCCGAATGTTCTCCAGGGTCATTTTCAATGCAAGTAGATCCTGGTTGGTGACGGGCCGCAACAGGGGGCTGCCGTCCATGGGGTCTGGCCAGACCATGATCTGTTCATTCCCTTTTTTAGGCGGATGTTCATGGCCCTCCTGATTCAAGAGTCCTGCCAGATGTTGCCAGGTGTTTGAAAAAACCATCAGGCCCGGGTTGATAATTTGCCGGGGTGAGTGGGAATCAACACGAATCAAGCGGTTTTCAATTTTGAATACATGGCCTTCCATGGCGACAAGTTCTGGAAAATAGGCCGGCAGCTCGTATTTTTCTGTGTTTTCCCCCAGTGTTTTTACCAGGGAGTCCACTGAGTCTGTTTTGATGACTATTTTCCGAAACAGGTCATCATCCATGCACTTTCTTGTGGCGGTAAAGGCTTTGGAATCCTCTATAAGTCTGTTCGGAAAAGGGTTTGGCATCAATCTCCTGGGGCATCACCAACGGCCAGGCATTTCCATACCGGGCAAAGAAAGTTGATATAGTTATAGACTGTCTTTATACGAAATGCCGGGCTTTGAACCCTTGGCGGTTTCAAAGCCCGTAAAAGTGTTATCCAGTGCAAACTGCACTGATTTTGTCAGCTTCAGCCACTTTTTGCGGGGGGTTTTTCTGGTTTTTCTGCCTGTTGGGTTTCGGTGCTACCTGCACCGTTTTTTTTCTCACCACTTCAGGCGGTCGCACATCCAAAGCCGGTAAGACTTGCTCCTGCAACCAACCCGGCAATACTCAGGCCGGCCAAAAGCTTTTTTAAATCGTTTTTGTCCATGAAGTCCTCCTTGATTAAGGTTAACAGACAACAATGACTGCTACTTGCCAGTGTTGAGACCATGGTGGAAGAAGTAGCATTTGATTTTGGCATGGTACCATATACGTGTTAAGGGTTTCAACCCGAAAAAAAATGTGTATGAAAAATTTTAAGGACAGATACCATAAGCGGCCAAGAGATAGCTCCGCTTTTTCCATTACACGGATATGGTGGGCAAAAGACAATAAAGCCTTATAAGGAAAACAAAAAAATAGCAATCAGGGGAGCCCTGATTTTTTAATTTCGGGGTAGTGGCGGTGAAGATTTTTCAGGATGTATATTTTTTGCCGGATGGCGTTGACCTCCGGTCACACAAGACCCAGATCAATGGCCTTGATGACCTGTTTGGCTTCCTCAAACCCATGGTCCTTGTCCAGGGCAGCCTGGAAATAGAGTTTGGCTTGGGTTGTATTTTTCATGTCCAGGTAGAGCCGGCCGATATTGTAATAAATATAGGGTTCGTCCGGGTGGACTTTCAATGCTTTTTTATACTGGCGCAGCGCCTGGTTTATATCCCCTTTTTTCCGGTGGAGTACCCCCAGGGTATTGAATACGTTCAGGGAATTTGACCCTGCTTCAAGGATTTCATTGAGAAGCTCTTCGGCAGACCCGAGTTTGTCCGTGTCCATGTAAATTTCCGCTGCAACCTGCAGGCATTCCTCTGACTTTTGGGCATCTCCAAGGGCCTTGTAGGCTCTTCCCATGGCTTCATAGGCTTTTACAAAAAGCCGGTCCAGCTGGGTGGCTTTGGAAAAAGCTTCAATGGCCTCGCTGTGCTGGCCCTGGGAAGTTTTAATATATCCGATATTAAAATAGTATTCTGGATTTTCCCGCTGGTTGACAAGGGTTTGAAATACTTTCAGGGCCTCGGTAAATTCCTGACGTTCTATGAGGTCAACCCCTTTTTCCAGGCTCTCTTCCACCTGGGCAATAACGGGGTCTTTAATTTTTTCAAGGGCTCGGAAAAGTTTGTCTTTCATTCCTTCCCCATTATAGGGAATCACAAAAAGCCCTGTAACGCCTATCTGTCCGGCCTTGATCACTTTTATTTTGGTAAATGCATCGTGGGTGAGAAAAAAGGGCAGATCTGCCACTGGCTCTTCCCTTCGAAGTATTTTTAACAGGGCGAGTCCGGACATTTCTTCCATTTCATAGGCGGAAATGACACAGTCGATTTTTTTGGATTTTAAAAATGCCCAGGCATTTCCCCCGCTTTGGGCAGACAAAATTTGGTCATAGCCTATTTTTTTTAGGATTTGGGTCAGAGCGGTTCTCTCTCGTTCCTTTTCACTTACCACCAGAATGGATCTTTCTTGCATTTATTTTCCTATAATCTGTCCAGCAATGGACGGTTTTTGTCCGGATCTCCGGGACGGCGATATTGTTTTACAGAACCTTTTGCCAGGTGTTGTTTGATTTCAAATACCGCATCCGGATCATGTTTTTTTGCCAATTGGAAAAAAAACAGCCGCAAACCGGTTCCTCCGTAAGCATCAATTTTAACGGCGATATCCTTGTATTTATCCCCTATGTTTTTATCCGTGTCAAGCGCCAATGTATCTGAATATAATTCTCCCCAGGTGTTTAAGGCCAGAAATTCCGCCCTTTCCAAAATATTCTCCCCTTTTTTTTCCGGGTATACAAGAAGAATCATCAGTTTTAACCAGGTGGGTGAATTTTCAAAAATGTCATCGGACAATGGCTTGACAGGCTGAAGCGCAAGATACAATTTGTCAGGGTCTGCGGGCAGGGCATGGCTTTCAAACAGGTGTAGGGAAAGGTCTATTTTCATGGCGCTTTGGGGACGGGCATAGAGTTGATTTTCAAGTATCCATCCCAACAGTCCCAAAAGAGAAGATGACGCATGCAGTTTCTCCGGATGGGGTTGGCGGTTAAGATAACAGGACAGGTGCCACCCTGTGAATTGTTTTTCCCGGAGCACGAACAATTGAAATTTTTGTTGTTTCAAATAGGTGGAGCATTCAGCGATTTTTCCTGGGTCTGGGTTTAAACGTTCTTTTGTTTTGTTCAGGAGAATTTTAAAATTTCTTTTTTCCGGGGCCGGGAGTTTCTCTTCTGTTTGGGTTGAAGGATATTTCTGCAAAAGCATCTGGTACATGTCGTTAAGACGGGTGATAATGGTTTTTTCAAGAAGCAGTTTTTCCGGTTCCGCCCATGTGATATAGGAGAGCAGCTTGTTGACCTGGGTCTGGCCCAGATTCCAGTTTCGAATATACCAGTCCAGCAACTGCCGTTTGGGAGAACCCATTTCCGGTATCGAGACCCTCGGATATCCGCACAGCCTGAAAAAAATAGTGCTTTTAATCAGGCTCAGCCCTTTGGGGTCATTTTCCTGGTAAAATTTGAGGATCCGGTCAAACAGCAGTTTATAAGGGTCGGCATGATAATCATCGATGCCGGCGTTTGCATATTTTGTTTTTATTTCATCACACAAAAGCCCTTTTTGATCTGAAGGATAAAATCCGGATGAAAAAATCATGGACGCCTTTATCAGGGCCTTGACCGGGTCAAACCGGGATTTGCAGATATGCCACAAGATACCGGTTATAATGTCCTGGGTCCCGGGTTCTTCAATGGTTCCCAGGTCGATGAATTCCTTTGATATTGGGTTTAATCGGCTGATGGAGGAGATGTTTTTAACAAGGGCAGCATAGGTTTTCGCATCTCCCTTGCTGGGCAATATGGTCCAGAAGGGGATTTTTCCGGCGATCATTAAAAAGGTCCGATAAAATTCTTCTTTTAAAAATATTTTCGGGGCTGTCAGGGTTTCCTGCGCATTAAATTGGGCATAGCAATTGTTTTTTATATTCTCCTTGTCCATGACATAAAAAGTGACTTCCTGGTCATAGGTTTCCCTGCTGAATTTAAGGAGCTGGTCCAGTTTTTTTTCAAGGTTGTAATATTGGATGTCGGAAAATTTTTTCTTGTCAATGATGACCCAATAGTCGAAATCAGATCCCACCGACTGGGTAAAGGTTCCAAGGCTGCCGATGTGATAAAACCCCTCTACGCACGGCGAGGCTACCGTGTACTGGGAAATGGGATTTTTCGGCAGCAGATTTTGTTTGAGAACTTCATTGTAAAACCCGGAGTGTTCGAAATTGTGAATTCCGTGGGCAGCCGTTGCTGTATCTGAATCAACAAAGCCTGGAAATGCCGGTAGGTTGACGTGGATGAGAAAGGGAATCTTTATAAACAGCTCAAGCTTGGGGCCGGTAAGATATCGTAACGCCTCCCGCATTCGGACAATATTATAGTTCGAAAAACAGGATTTTAGATGTAGAATTCGTCTTTCAAGTTTTTCTATGGTATCTGTTTCCCGGTACATGGCCCTGCCTGTTTTAAAAATGAATTGAAAATCCCACCTATAAAGTTTAAGGTGTTGAATGTATTATATGGGTTAATCATCACTATTTTCAAGCTTGTTTTTGAATGGAGTCCCAATGGATGAACCAGCTACCCTCCATGCGGGTATAGAATTGGATGCGATTTGTCTGCCGGCCCTGGGCCGGGAAGCCGTGGGGGGGGAGACGATTGCGACCCAGTCAGACGCCTCTGACCATAGTCTTTTCGTCAATTCTATTTTTAAAAAAATGGTGGCCCAGGATTCATTTTTGTCCTTTTCCCGTCAGATCAGTAATGTTAATAAAATTCTGACCATGAAGTATTCATCGGCCAATGATATCGCGGATGTGATCCTGAAGGATATGGCACTGACATCAAAGGTGCTCAAATTGGTGAATTCTTCATTTTATCGCCATTTTTCAACCAAAGGGATCTCCACTATTTCAGAAGCCATGATTATTCTGGGCACTGATGAGATTCGTCTGGCAGCCGCCAGTTTAAAAATTTACGAAATGATGAGCGGACTTGCCAATGCCCAGATTCTCAGGGACAAAGCATTAAAAGGGTTTCAACGGAGTATCATGGCAAGGCAGATTGCCCTTGAGGGAGGGTATAAGGATTCAGATGCCCTCCAGATATCTGCCATGATTTATGATCTGGGAGAATACCTGGTGGCCTTGTTTGCTCCGGACAAATATATCCGGATTGAGGTTGCCATGGATGAAGGGCAGCTTTCTCGTCTGGAAGCGTCAAAATCCATATTGGGGCTTTCCTATAGCGATCTGGGCAGGTTGGTGGCCTTAAAACTCCATTTGCCGGAAACCGTCGTAAATGCCATGCGGCCGGTGACCAATTTTGATGTGAAGGGGGAGGGGATCGGTGAAGGGAACCGGCATCGGTATGCCTGTGCCTTTACCATGGAAATGTGCGACATCCCAATGGAAAATGACCAAGAGCTGTCACTTGAAAAGGTCCGGTCCATTGCCGTCAGATACAAAGGGATTTTGAATATTAATATGTCAAAGGCATTGGAACTGGTCAAAACTTCCCGGGACAAAATGGTGAAGCATGCAGCTTTGCTGAATATTGATCCGGATAAGAGCCGGAGGGCGGAAAGGTCTTCGGGTGTAAAAAATATGAACAGCCTGAATGCCGGCTTAAAACAGATAAAGGAAAACCTGGATGGGCAACTGAGCATCCATGAAATATTTACCAATATCGTGAAAATTCTTTTCACTAGTTTCTATTTTACCCAGGCCTGCATCTCCATAAAGAGAAAGGAAACCCAGTCAATGGATGCCCGGTTTGCCAAAGGGGAGACTTCACCTGAATTTTTGAAAGGCTTTTCGTTTAAACTGGAGAATTCCCTGGATGTATTTAACCGCGCAGTTTTGAAAAAGAGCGATATCATTGTCAGGGATATTCACAAGGAGAAACACAAAAAAAAGATTCCTTCATGGTATATGGACCGGTTTGGGAAAAAAGATCGGCTTTCAGGTTTTGCTGTTTTTCCAGTATTTGTGGACCAGAAGATCATTTCCATGATTTATGTGGACTGGGATGCCAACGTCCACACCATGAACCAGAAAACCATTGATTATATCCGGGTATTCAGGGAGCTGGTGGTGAAAACATTTACCCTCCATGGGAGATGATAACGCGGTTGACAGCTCTTTTTTTTTCAAGTGAGAGGAGAATAGCATGGACATCGACTGGGCCTATATGCGGAAAGGCTGAGGCTCCTGTACAAGAGCCCAAATGTATTTTGAGCAGAAAGGGATCAGGATCGCAGATACGTCAGACGCCAAAAAAGAGAAAATTGACCGGGAAAAGGCCTGGGAACTTATTGTCTCCCGGCAAACGGTCCATATTGGAAAAGGCAAAAAGGTGCTTTGTTTTGAACCGGATGCCCTCCATAGGGAAGAGATCTTAATTGCCGCCATGGGGAGGTCCGGAAATCTTCGGGCACCGGCCGTAATGACAAAGGATGCCCTTTTCATTGGATACAATGAGTTGATCTACGGGGCGTTATGATGCCGTTGACATGAAGCGTCCTGGTTTTAAAACCAGGACGCTTGGATATTATAGAAAGGTATCAACGGGTGTGTAGTCAAGACCAAAGGCATCGGCAACCGCTTTATAGGTTACATGGCCCTTGATCACATTGGCGCCCAGTCGGATTTCCTTGTTTTCCTGCATGGCTTTTTTCCACCCCTTGTTGGCTATTTCAATGGCATAGGGAAGGGTGGCATTGGTCAGGGCCCGGGTGGAGGTTCTGGCGACAGCCCCCGGCATATTGGCGACACAATAGTGAATAACGCCTTCCACCTCATAGGTGGGGTCGGCATGGGTGGTGGCTTTGGATGTTTCAAAACAACCGCCCTGGTCAATGGCAACATCCACAATAACAGACCCTTTTTTCATGGTTTTGAGCATCTCACGGGTCAATAGTTTAGGGGCTTTTGCACCGGCTACCAGAACAGCACCGATAACGGCATCTGCCCTGGCCACCAGTTCGGCAAGAATGGCGGGATTGGACATGAGCGGAAAGCAGTTGGCCGGCATGACATCATCCAGGTACCGCAGTCTTTCCAGGTTGGTATCCAGGATATAGACCTTGGCCCCCAGGCCACAGGCCATTTTGGCGGCGTTGATACCCACGATACCCCCGCCGATCACCACGACTGTGGCAGGTTCGACACCGGTTACCCCACCCAGAAGAATCCCCATTCCGCCCTGGGGCATTTCCAGGTATTTGGCAGCTTCCTGGGTTGCCATGCGGCCGGCCACTTCACTCATGGGGACCAGCAGGGGAAGAGAGCCGTTTTTTGTTTCAATGGTCTCGTAGGCAATGTCAATGGATTTGCTTTTGATCAGGGCACGGGTCTGCTGCTCGTCGGCTGCCAGATGCAGGTAGGTGAAAATAATCTGATCTTCCCGGATCAACGGGTACTCAGAGGGCTGGGGCTCTTTTACGTGCATGACCATATCGCATTTTTCAAAAATTTGGGCAGGGGTATCCACCAGACTGGCACCGGCGGCAAGGTAGTCTGAATCGGGGAACCCGGCGCCTGTGCCGGCATTTTTTTCAACCAGTACATCATGACCGTTTTTTTTCATTGCAAGGACACCGGCCGGTGTCATGCAAACTCTATTCTCTAAAACTTTTATTTCTTTTAGGATTCCGACGATCATTGTATCTCTCCTTATAAAAATGTGGGTGGCTTTTTTATTCAAATGTTTTTTCTATGGCAGCTGCCACGACGGCGACAATGGTATCCACCTGTTCTTTTGTGATGATCAGGCAGGGGGCAAAGTTCATGATATTGTTCAGGCCGTGAAAACTTGTGTTGGTTCGTCCCACAATTACGTTTTGGGCCAGGACATTGCCCATGAGCTGTGCCATCTGGGCTTCGGAAACGGCCTGTTTTGTTGCTTTGTCCGTTACAAACTCAATGCCGCAAAAAAGACCTTTCCCCCGGACGTCCCCGACCACTGCGTATTTTCTCAGGGTTTCCAGGCGTTCAAGCAGGTAGGCGCCCATGCAAACGCTGTTTTCCAGCAGGTTCTCGTCTTCAATGATCCGGGTGCTTTCAAGTGCTGCTGTCATGGCCGAGGTACATCCCCCGTAAGTGGAGATATCTCTGAAATAGTTGAGCCGTGTGTCGGGATCAGCGGGATCATTTAAAAAGGCATCATATACTTTTTGTTTGACCACTGTCGCGGACAGGGCTTCATAGGAGCTTGCCAGGCCCTTGGCCATGGTGATAATCTCAGGGTCCACCTCGTAGTGCTCATGTCCCCAGAATTTTCCGGTTCTGCCGAATCCGCAAACCACTTCATCCATGATCATCCAGATATCATATTTTCTGCAGATTTCCTGGAGGATGGGATAGTATTCCTTGACCGGTACAAGAATACCACCCCCGGCCGTGATGGGTTCCACAATCATACCGCCGATGGTGTGGGCTCCCTCTCTGAGAATGATGTCCTCCACTTTTCTGGCACATTCGATGTCGCAATTGCCATAGGTCTTGTCATGGGGGCACCGGTAGCAGGTACAATGGGCAAATTCCACAAATCCGTCCAGAAAAGGGCCGAAATCCTGTTTCCTCTGGGCCTGGCCCGTAGCGCTCATGGCACCGAAGGTGGTGCCGTGGTAGTCCCGGTCCCGGTACATGATCTTGTATTTGCCGGATCTTTCAGGATCAATGCGGGATGCCTGGCGGACGATTTTAAAGGCTTTTTCATTGGCTTCCGAGCCGGAGTTGGAAAAATAGACCTTGTCGTGGTTGGGCAATTTTTCCAGGAGCTTTTTGGCAAATTTAATGGAAGGAATATTGCCATATATCCCTGCAAAATACGGCATTTTTTTCATCTGGGCACAGACGGCATCGGCGATGGAATCTCTTCCGTAACCGACCATGACGCTCCAGACGCCTCCGGAAGTGGCGTCCAGATATTCTCTGCCCCGGATATCTTTGACCATGAGGCCTTTTCCCTCGACAATGATCATTTGTTCCTGGGTTTTAAAGCAGCGGTGGGACTTTAAATGATGCCATAGGGCATCTTTGTCGCCGGCCACCATCTGTTCAACATCATAGTCAAGCCAATTGGGTTTGTTTTCCATGGACGCCTCCTTATGCACCCTTCTGGGGACGCATGTCCGCCTTGTCAATGCCTGCAACCACAACAGGGGCTGTCATGGCATCACGACGGAAGGGTTCTCCCAATTCCTGGTTGGTCATCACTTCGATGAAAGTGGTCTTGCCTTCTTCCATCTGGGCCTTGACAGCAGCGGTAAGTTTTAGGGTCAAATCTTCCATGGAGGTC